>CALZHP010000014.1 GCA_945787325.1 uncultured Desulfobulbaceae bacterium | reverse complement strand
AGGAAGATACTTTTTATCATATCCCCATTCCTGTCCATTTTCTGGTACTTCGTTGCGCAGGGTACAGCCAATAATAACATATACATAAAGAATAATAAACGCGGGATTTTCAGTAGTATTCCGTCCATTAATACGAACATTACACCATGTTAAAGTAATCTAGTATCCCCAGACTGGGGCGCATTAAACTACATTCAGCAGAATTCATCTTTAGAGGAATCCCAGGAGACATCCTGGGCACATTTGGGATATTTTTCAGTAATAATTTGCGTTCATTTGTCCGGGCTGAAAGCTCTTGGATAAAAACCAGCATCCCACGCAAACCATTATCAAATTCCTCGTTATGGCAACTCAAGCATACTTCTTTAAAGGATCTTGCTCCCTTGCGAATATGACTGAAATTTAGGAATCGGCAAACATTTGTTTTAAGTCTAAGCGCTGTGTTGGACGCACTGCATAGGCTGGTATTAACATCATGAACAAAACAGCCGTCACAAATGAGACAATAATTATGTTTTTCATAATTCCCTTAATTACTAAACCAGACAGGGTGATCTTAATATTTGCGCCACCAGTTCAACTTTCACTTCCCAAAAAAAATGGCAGGGCCAAGTTGGCCCTGCCAAAAGGAGGAGAAAAAGAAGGAAGGTATTACTACTCTCCATCCCCTTATAAACTAAACATTATTTAACCCCATGCAACACATATAATTAAAAGAAAAACAACCCCATGTAATCATTGCTAATAGTCAAGAAGGGCAAGGCTTGAATCTTTTACATAGCGGGTAACACCAGAGGCAATCTGAGTTGCTATCGCTGAAAGATATCTTTCATCTCGCAGTTTCTGTGCCTCAGATGGATTGCTGATAAAGGCGACCTCCGAAAGGATCGCCGGCATTTCTGCACCAATGAGCACATAAAATGGTGCTTGTTTCACTCCAAGATCTTTGAGCCGCAACCCATTTACCATATTAGTTTGGACATATTGTGCCAGCTTAGCCGATTCTTTAATTTTTGTTTTCATCATAAGGCTCGAAAGAATATTCTGAAGATCGCTCATCTTGCTTGCTGAAGTCGCATTTTCCCTCGCTGCTACTCGCATTGAATCTTCGTTTGTCGTCAAATTGAGAAAATACGTTTCTACCCCCCAGACATTCGGTGAGGGATTGGCGTTTGCATGAACAGAAATGAATAGGTCTCCTTTTGACATGTTTGCGATTGCCGTTCGCTCTTCAAGAGGAATAAATACATCCCTTGTACGGGTTAACACAACCTCACAAGCCAGTTCCCGGCGCAGCTTCTGTGCTAACATTTTTGAAACTTTAAGCACTACATGTTTTTCCTTTAAACCAGTCGGTGATATAGCCCCAGGATCTTTGCCGCCATGCCCGGGATCAATTACAATCTTTCTGATTCCAAGACCAAGTTGTTGTGCAAGTGAAAGAGAGCTATCACTTTTCATATTTTTATCATGTGATGCTGCAACATCTTGTTTATTGCTACTTTCTCCCTTGACATCAATAATTACACGAAATGGATCTTGCAGGCTGAATATCTTGTATTTAGAAATAGATTCAATATCTAATACAACACGCACCGTATCCTTGGAAAACTGTCCCGCCCTCACTCGTTTCAATAAACCATCCTGGATGGGGATTGGCGAACAGTCCTCTTTTTTGATCTTGCTGCCAGAAAAATCAATATAGAGTCTTCTTGGGTGGTTACCTACCTTTTCCAGCAAGTTTGCCCGGAATTGGGTTGGAGATGTCGCATTTATAACAACACGGGTATACTCATCTGTTGACCAGTGTTTAATAGGTAGAATGCTGGTCTTATAATTTGATTTTGCATTTTTTACGGGATTTGACTTGACAGGGACCTCAACGACGTACTTCATCTTTTTTAGCTCTGATGACGCTCTCGCTACCATGTCCCCTTTCGGGTGTAAATTAATAATTTTGGCAAAATATTCTGCTGCCTGGTCGCTATCTTTTTTATTCACAAGATATATTCTGCCAAGTAAATATAAAGCATCATCAGCGAGTCTATGTTTAGAAAACATAGAAACAACATCCTTGAAATACGTTATAGCCTCATCTAGATCTGATGTGACTCGAAAACGGGTGTACATTACCTGGTACATTCGACCCATTGTATATAGACAATAAGGCGCTAAAGCTTCCTTAGGACGGGCCAGATATATCTTCCTGAATGGTCTGATACCTTTTTCCCAGTTTGAGCGTTTATTGCCAAAATCAGGTTTGCCAGACAGGTTATTATAATAGTATTTAGAAACGAGATATTGTTTCTCTAGGTTAGTGAAGGCTTCTTCCTTTTCAGAAGCAAATGCTGAATTACTCAACACAGAAAAGGATAGTGATAAGAAAATTGCAAGCAATATGCCGACAATTAAGGCACGATTACACAAAATGAATCGAGATGTAGCAGGAAAGTTTACGACCTGCCGTGGGGTGACAATCTCATGCATGTCCATTAGCACTCGAAGGTGGAAAAAAACTCCCTTTTCAAAGGGAAAAAACCTGCTTAATAAACTTGCTGAAAACTATAAAACAAAAAATCAACAATATCAACCCTTTAAGCTTCTCCGAGCTCCGCAAGCCCAGCAAAACAAGCTTTCTCCAATAATAACAGCTCGTTAAGGCTATGGAAAAATTTGATTAATTTGCTGTTTTTCCGATATTTAGTCTGATTTATTGCGGGATTAGAGATATCTGGAAGGGACCGGCTTAACAGAATACACCTAGGCTATTTGTTCATGTTCTTGAGCTCAAATAATAAATTAAGTGCCTCTAAAGGAGTCAAATTTTCCAGCTGAAGACTGTTAATTTTTTCTCTAACAGGATCTTCGTAACCTCCAAAAAGCGACAATTGGCTTGGCTGCTCCTCGGCTTTTTTCATATCATCAGAATATCTTTTCCCGTCTGATGCTATACGCGGTTCACCTTGAGGATTCAACTCACCTTTTTCAATATTGCGAAGAATTTCTCCAGCCCGATCAACAACTTTTGAGGGCACACCGGCCAGTGATGCCACCTGTATTCCATAGCTTCTATTAGTACCGCCTTTCATCAGTTTATGCAGAAAAATAATGGCATCGTTCCATTCCCTTACTGCAATATTGTAATTCTTTACTCTTTTGTGAGTCAGGGATAACTCTGTAAGTTCGTGATAGTGTGTTGCAAAAAGCGTCTTGACTCCTTTTCCATTTTTTTCTACAAGGTCTTCTGCCACTGCCCAAGCAATTGACAAGCCATCAAAGGTGCTCGTTCCTCGGCCGATTTCATCTAGAATGACTAGGCTTTTCTCAGTAGCATTATTCAAAATATTTGCTGTCTCGTTCATCTCAACCATAAAAGTTGACTGTCCTTTTCGAAGATCATCCATTGCACCAACACGTGTAAAAATTCGGTCTACAACACCTATTTCCGCCTCCTCTGCCGGCACAAAACTTCCCATCTGCGCCATGAGAACAATTAATGCTGTCTGCCTAAGGATGGTTGATTTTCCAGCCATATTAGGACCGGTTATAATAAGCACTTCTTCACTATGCTGATCAAGATGCACATCGTTAGGCACAAACTTTCCGGGAGGGAGTGACTTTTCAATAACTGGATGACGACCTTCTATTATGGTAATTTCATCACCTTCATTTACTAAGGGAGACACATACCTGTTACGCCGCGCAACTTCTGCAAGGCTGGTGAAAACATCTAACCGGGCAATCTGTGCTGCTGCATGGATAATGGCGGCGCTTTTTTCCGCCACCTTATCCCTAATTTCTGAAAACAGCTTGTATTCTAGTTCCAGGCGCTTATCCTGCGCCCCCATAACTTTATTTTCAAATTCCTTTAACTCCGGAGTGATGTACCGCTCCGCATTCACCAAGGTTTGTTTGCGTATGAAATAGTCGGGTACGTTTGCAAGCTGCCCTTTGCTCACTTCAAGATAGTAACCAAAGACCTTGTTGAAACCTATCTTGAGTTTGGCAATACCTGTACGTTCCCTTTCCTTTGCTTCATGGGACAGAATCATCTGTTTACCATCTCGAAGAACAGCTATCAGTTCATCAAGCTCTTCATTAAATCCTTCTTTGATGATATTACCTTCACGCAAGGAGACAACGGCATCCTCCCTGATGCCGTAATCAATCAACTGTCTCAAATCGCTCAGGTCATCAATTTCATCTGATATTTCTTTAAGCAGCCCTTCCTCAAACATTTTGAGCATATTTTTTATTTCAGGGAGCTGAGCAAATGAATATTTAACTGCAGTTAGATCCCTGGCATTGGCACGCCCAAGCACAACTCTACTGTTTAATCGCTCAAGATCGTAAACCCTGGAAAGCGTATCGCGAAGATTTTCTCTTAGACTAGCATCACGAAAAAGCTGCTCTACAGTCATAAGACGTGCATTAATACTATCCACATCACGTAAGGGAAAAAGCAGTCTGCGCCTCAGAAGTCTTGCTCCCATCGGTGTACAGGTATAGTCTAATGTATGCAGGAGAGACCCTTCACGTTTGCCGCCAACAATTGTTTGCGCAATCTCAAGATTTCTACGCGATGAATCATCTATAAGAAGAACATTGGCCAGATCAATGGGAACAAGCCGCTCAACGTGGGATATATCCGTTTTCTGAGTCTCCAGGATATAATCGAGCAGGGCACCTGCAGCACTTATTCCATAAGGCATATCTTCACAACCGAATCCTGCCAGGTTAACTGTCTGGAAATGATCAAGTAATGTTTCCCTGGCTGTATCCAGCTGAAATGTATGAGAGGGCCTGTAGGTCAGGCACACGTCGGGCAGAAACTGTTCAAGACTTTCAGCAATAATATTTTTTTCTTCAGGTTTTCCAATTTCCAAAAGTATTTCAGAGGGCGACATCCTAGTCAACTCATCAATAACTTCTCCAATTTCAACACGTTCCGTAACCAGGAATTCTCCAGTTGTAATATCAAGAAGGCTTATCCCAAACTCTTTATTTTTCTTACTTATCCTCGGAACACTCACTGCGGCCAGATAGCGGTTTGTCTTGTCATCAAGCAACTGCTCTTCAGTGACCAAACCCGGTGTAACGACCCTGACAACTTCACGCTTAACAACACCTTTGGCCTCTCGTGGATCTTCGACCTGTTCACAAATTGCCACGCGAAAACCCGCCTTCACCATTTTCGTAAGGTAGCCGGAAACTGCGTGAAAAGGTACACCACACATTGGTATTTTATTTTCATCAGACTTGCTGCTGCGGGAAGTTAATGTGATTCCAAGAACACGAGATGCTGTTACTGCGTCCTCAAAAAACATCTCATAAAAGTCGCCCATACGAAAAAAAAGGATCGTATCTTCATACTGCTCTTTAATCTCCATATACTGTCGAAGCATCGGAGTTACTTTGGCTGGCTTGGTCATCGTTACAAATCTATTCTAATTAATGAAATAAAAAGGACCCTCAAAGAGAAACTGACAATAACGCATTCAGCATATAAGAAAAAGCTAAAACCACTCCTTATTTTATACAAATGTCAGCTATCATTTATTTTTCAAGAAAAACCTGAAAGTCTGGAAGAAGAGTATCAAAAGTTCTCTCAATGTGCTCAGGTATTGTCCGAACATCTGCCAAAACGGTCATAAAATTATGATCACCATTCCAACGCGGTACAATATGAAAATGTAAATGATCCGCTATGCCCGCCCCGGCAACTTCACCTAAATTTAACCCGACATTCATTCCGTCTGGATTCAAGTGTTTCCTTAGAATTGTCACACCTTTTTGCAGCATCAGCATAAGCGCTGCATTTTCTTCCATGTTCAGATCACTTATATCGCTTATATGACGAGTTGGAGCTACCAGTAAGTGGCCATTTGCATAAGGAAAACGGTTCATAAGGACTGTAACAAGATTGTCCCGATACAGGACCAGTTGTTCCCTATCAAATGACTTTCCTCTGCCCGACTCGAAAAGACACCCTTGAGCCTCATTTTCTTCACCGAGTATGTAAGCCATACGCCAGGGTGTCCAGAGATTTTTCATCGCCCTACCCTCACCTCGTGAATTTTCCCAATAAGTTTATCGCCAACGTCTATAGTTGCATATGTACCTGGCGTACCATAACGGCTTTTGGTTACAAAGCTTCCCGGGTTAACAAAAAGCACAGCCCCTTTTTTATGACAAACAGGTCGATGTGTATGGCCATAGACAATACAGTCCACCAGGTCAAACGCATCCCATAAGTGTTCTTCAATATTCATAAAATAGCCAGCACCATGAGTTATGCCAAATCTGAAACCGCGTATTTCGACAATCTTCTTTCTCGGCAGGGATTTATATGCGTCATGTACACACATGTTGCCATGAACAGCATGAACCTCTTTGCCCTTAAATACACTTAATATTGAAAGATCTGTAAGATCACCGGCATGAAAAATAACATCTGCATCTGAAAAACAAGCTGCAACCTGATCAACAAAAAGGTCTGTAGGTCTAGAAAGATGAGTATCTGAAAGGACGCCAATTCTAATCATTATGATTTTCTCTTTTTTTAATTCGCGGATAAGAAGACAAATTTATTAATCTAACCTGCTCTTGAAAACAAATAAAGATTTCACTGGTAGATAAAATTCAAAAAGGCATACATTTTCTGAAAGACAGAATAGCTTCTGTTAAGTTCAAGAAAAAGTCATATAGGTAGACTAATTTGCAGGTTCGTTGTTGCAAAAAAGTTACCTGGATAGTTAAATGCTTTGTTTTAAATAATTTATTGTCGGCATCGGACAAATCACGATGCGCACAGGTTTTGGGCCCGAAATATATTAATATTACCTGGCCCCGTTTGTGACCACGAGAAATTTAAGATTGAATCAATAACAACCATCACTTTTATGGAGTTTCAAAAATGTACAGTGCTTCAGACCTTCGTAAAGGCCTTAAAATCCAGATTGACGGCGAACCTTATATTGTAACAGATTTCCAGTTTTCCAAGCCTGGAAAGGGACAGGCCCTTTATAGGACAAAGCTTCGAAACATGCTGACCGGCAACCAGTTTGACCGGACATACCGCTCGAATGATAAATTTGAAAAAGCGCCGTTAATGGAAAGAACCATGCAGTTTCTTTATGCGCAGGGAGACGAGTATCATTTCATGGATATTAAGGACTACGAACAATTCCCCATCAGTAAAGAACAATTGGGTGATGACATCCGATTCCTCATCGATAACATGGAAGTGCAGGTTCTACTCTTTAACGACATACCGATCGGAGTTACTCTTCCCAATTTTGTAAATCTCACTGTAACACAGGCAGATCCCTGGGCTAAAGGGGACACATCAGGATCGGATACAAAACCAGTTACTGTTGAAACTGGTTTTGTGCTCCAGGTCCCGCCCTTTGTTGAGGAAGGAGATAAAATCCAGATCGACACCCGTACAGGAGAATATATGACACGAGTAAAATAATTACCTTATATCTGCTACTTCCATATCACTTTCATAATTACTGGGGTTTTTTCTAAAGCCCTCATTTAATGTTTAAACAATTCACAGATTGAGCCATGCTCGATATTCATAACCTCAGAAAACGGGCCTCCCTGATTCAAAACCTCCGACACTTTTTTTTGGAACAGGACTTTCTGGAGGTAGACACTCCTATTCGTATTCCAGCGCCTGCACCCGAAATATATATAGAGCCGGAGCTATCAGGCGACTTCTTTCTACAAACATCACCAGAGCTGTGCATGAAACGCCTTTTGGCCAACGGCAGCGAAAAAATATTCCAAATATGTAAATGCTTTAGAAAAGGTGAGCGCGGGAATTTTCACTTACCAGAGTTTACAATGCTGGAGTGGTATAGGATTAATAGCGATTATAATGATCTGATTAAGGATTGCGAGAATCTTCTTTCGTTTTTAGTTGAATCACTGTCGATAAATAACACGGCCATTCAACACTTGAAAAAAACATCGGAAAAATTCACTGTTGATGAAGCATTTGAAAAGTACTCACCCATCGGCTTGGAGGAATGCTTAATAAAAGGTAGTTTTGAAGAAAACCTCTGTCTCCATATTGAACCTCAACTTGGCTTAACTTCCCCAACAATTCTTTATGATTACCCTGCAGAATTGGGAGCCCTGGCAAAATTACGAAAAGATAACTCGGCTATAGCCGAACGATTCGAGCTTTATATTAACGGAATAGAGATAGCTAACGGTTTTTCCGAGCTGACTGATGCCAGCGATCAACGTGCTCGATTTGAAAAAGATAGCTATATTATCAATTCTCAGGGCAGAAAGTCGCCTATTCCTGAAAAATTCCTTGCTGATCTTGAAAGAATGCCTGAAGCTGCTGGTATTGCACTTGGTGTTGACCGCCTGGCGATGATTTTATGGGGTGCTTCATCAATAAACGAAGTTATCACATTCACTCCGGAAGAATTATAACAAATAAATGATCATTTTTTAATTAAGGAATTGCCATCTGATGGCCATGATGTAATAGTATCATCTATGTGAACTTATCAGAATTCTAAATGAACAGGGGTATGGATGAGCTTACTTCCTAAAGAATATATCTCTGCAGGCGACTTCGCAATTGAGGACACTAAAGAAAAGCTTCTGGTGGCGCTCCTGGGCACCTGCGTGGGTGTTGCACTGTATGATAAAGAAAATTCAATAGGCGGCATAATCCATCTTCTTCTACCGGAACCTTCCGGCACCTCTACATCATGGCAGCCTGAAAACTATGCTTCAATGGGGCTTCCGTATTTCATAAAGAAGCTCAGAAAATCAGGTGCCGATAAGCTTGAAGCTGTTGTCGCTGGAGGATCACTTCTCGGTCCTGTGTCAAAACAGGATATGGCCCTCAATATTGGCGGGCGAACCACTGAAATTGTATCCGAAATTCTTAAGGAAGAGGATATACCTGTCATCATGTCAGAGACAGGCGGTATCTTTGGTTCCAATCTAACCTTGAGCACCAAAACCTGGGAAGCGGCTATCAAACCGATTTCTCCCTCAGTAAACACAACAGACACCAAAAAGTTCAAGAAGATAAGTCAATTACAGCTTGACGAGGCAATCAACAAAACGAAACCTATTCCCCAGATTGCTCTGAAAGTTATCAACCTTATTAGGGATGATGATTACAACATCAAAAACCTGGCGGACGAGGTAAGCCGAGATCAGGTTATCGGTGCGACAGTTCTCAAACACAGCAATTCACCAGTTATTGGAGCGAAATTCAAGATTGACTCTATAGAACGGGCACTCGTTTTACTTGGAGAAAACCATCTACTTGAAATTGTGATCTCTGCATCCGTTGATGCATTTTATGGTGAGCAGGAAGGCGGCTACTCTCTTATGAGGGGTGGCATGTTTCTACACGCCCTTTGTGTGGCTAACATTGCAAAAGTCATCTCGTCATTTACTGGAAGAGCGGAGCCGGGAACCGCCTATACGGCAGGCCTTTTGCACGATATTGGCAAAGTAGTATTGGACCAGTATATTGCCAGATCCCTACCTCAATTCTATAAAGACAACAGTTACGGAAATATAGAAATAGTTTCACTTGAGAAGAAAATACTGGGAACTGATCACCAGGAAGCGGGATTAAGACTCGCTGAAAAATGGAAACTGCCAAAAAACCTCACAGATGTAATCGTGTTTCACCATAAACCTGAACAATCTTCAGAACACTCTGAACTTACACATATTGTTTATCTTGCAAACATAATTGCCTCAACGTTTCAGGCGGGTTTACAAATAGGTTCCTTTGACAGAGAGCTCCTCCCAGAGAGGATTAAAAAGATCGGGCTATCAACTGAACAGCTTCCTGTGATCATAGACCGTGTACCCTGGGGCAGAATTAACCCAATTTAACAAACTCCCATACATTTACGCCCGCAGGATCAATTACCGTCTTTAATTAATGAAAGTGTAAAAAGAGTACTTGTGGAATTATAATAATATAAGCAATAGAAGCAAAACAGCAGTAAACAGAGCCGTATTGCCAATAGTAAAGCTGGAATGGCGAAATTTTTCTAATAACTTTGCTGCCCGCTGATCCTGATCATCCTGTGAAATACCGGATACCCGCCAGATCGGTTTCAAGAAAATCATGCTGATATTTCCAGGTCCCTGCTGAAAGAAAGTGTTCAGTTTTTTTGTCCAACCTTGAGCAATGATGCGGTTACATATTTCATTAATGCTGTTTAATCCCTGATCAGCAAGATTATAGAGGCCTTTAAAGCCCTTACGGTAAAACCAGTCAGTATCAAGATTAATGGATCTTATCTCTGCCGGGTAGATGCCTGAGAGCATCAACAACGCAAAAGCAAGGGCTCCGAACATCAGGATCTGCAATTGCCCGACCACATGGGCACCGGTATAAGGCACATAATCAACCGGGAATGGCAGGATATTGTAGAGTGGCTGAGGAAAAGCGCCGATACCGATACAGAGAAATGCTCCCATCCCCATGGCAATCCGCATGTTCCATGGCGCTTCTTTAGGACGCAGACCGGAATCATGGCCAAAAAACATAAAAAACGGCACCTTGATCCCGGCATGATGAAAAACACCAGCAGAGGCAAACTGCAACATCAGCCAGACCACCAGCAACTGGCCATGACCCGCAGCACTGACAATCATAGACTTGCTGACAAAACCCGAAAATAGCGGGAATGCACTGATCGAGGCAGCTCCGACAATGCAGCAGATACAGGTAAAGGGCATGTACTTGTAAAGGCCGCCCAGATCGGTGCACTTTATCTTACCTGTCCTGTACAGTACGGCACCAGCACTCATGAACAGCAATCCTTTATAAAGAATATGGGCAAAGGCGTGGCTGACCGCACCATTGATCGCCAACGGCGTACCTATCCCTATACCGCACATCATAAAGCCGACCTGATTGATCAGACTGTAGGAAAGCACCCCGCGGATATCGTTTTCCAGTACTGCATAAAAGATCGGCACAAAGGTCATGATCGCTCCGAGCCAGATCAACATTTCAGTACCTGGAAAGGTTCGTGCCATAACGTACACGGCACTCTTGGTTGTAAAAGCACTCAAGAATACTGCGCCGGTGAACGAAGCAGTCGGGTAGGCATCTTTGAGCCAGGCATGCAATGGTGGAATCGCTGCATTAACCGCAATGCCTATAAAAATGAGCCATGAAGACAATCCAGTGAGTCCGACAAACTCAACAGCAACAGAACCGGTTTCATGCAGTCGAAAAATTATACCAGCAAGGAGAAATAGCCCACCGCAGAGATGGACCAGAACATACCTGAAAGCCGCCTTACTTGAACGTTGATCAGGGGATGCCAGGATCACAAAAGTTGAAGCAACAGCCATGAGCTCCCAAAAAACATACAGGCTGAAAAAGTCACCGGCAAATGTGACGCCCAAGGCACTACCGGCATAGATCATTGCCGATGATGCCTCAACTTTATGGTTGTTTTGTAGGGAGAAAAGTACTGCCAGAAAGCTGATGATACAGAAAATGTAGCCAAAAACACGGTTAAGCCGGTCGACCCTGGCCATAACCAAATCGATATCAAAGAAAGTAAATTCGAAATGCGGTCCTTCCGGGATAGAGTGGACTACGGCAAGGGCTATAAGCGGTGTGGCCAGCAGGACAACCTTGCGCAGGCTGCCCGGCAGGATCGGAGCAATGACTGCCGCAATAAGAAAAAATATAGCTGGAGGCAGCTCAATCATCGTAGTAATCCTCATCCTTCATCAGAAACATACGCAGAACCTTGGCAATCAGAACCAGCATGACACAAGATATAAATCCGTAGGCGGCAAAAAAATCCGGTGCGCCATCAAAAGCAAAATCCGGGTGTTTTTCTATAAAAAAATCAATCCCCAGCAACACTACGAGAGATGCGTAAAAGATACGAAGAAATAAGACAAGGTTCTTATTTGAATCAAACCAACCCTGTTTCTCTTCCATCAGTGTCCTCCTCCTGACAACAATCCACTGAATGCCAGTGACAGATATATAATGCCGAGTGTAAAGGCGACGTAGAATGCTTTACGATATCCCGGCCAGGGTGAATGACCAAGGACTTCGATTTCACCTTTTTCATTCCTTTTAATTTCTTCGCTCATACTCTCTCTTTCCTTGTCTATATAATCAAGAATATATTTTTCCTGCCTATGGCATAGCTATGGCAATTTGGGCCAGGCTATAAAACAGATTCGGATAAAAAAACAGCCCTATGGATATTCCTGCGGTTATGGTCAGCGGAAGCACGCAGCACATGGGGGCCTCGTCAACTTTCTTTTCAAAAAGGGCTTCTTCCTCAGAGCAGAAAAAAGCCTTATAAACGATCGGCAGAAAATAGGCGGCATTCAAAAAGGAACTTACCAGGTAAATGACCAGTACCCACCAGAGGTCAGCCTGTAAAGCACCGCGCACCATAAGAAATTTACT
The DNA here is from genome assembly GCA_945787325.1 of uncultured Desulfobulbaceae bacterium. Classification (GTDB taxonomy): domain Bacteria; phylum Desulfobacterota; class Desulfobulbia; order Desulfobulbales; family BM004; genus CALZHP01. The sequence goes on along the minus strand of CALZHP010000014.1, from coordinate 32,052 downwards.
GATAAGACCGCCGGCCGGTGGTAATCCGATAACCGACAACGAGCCAAGAAAAAAGGCGAACATGGTGTAAGGCATGCGTCGCCCGATACCTACCATTTCCGATATATATTTCTTGCCGGTTGCCACAAAAATAGCGCCGGCACAGAAGAACAGGGTTATCTTGCCAAAGGCATGCATGGCAATGTGCAACATGCCGCCCTGAACCCCCAATATTGAGGCAAGTCCTATTCCGAGAATGATGTAGGAAAGCTGGCCAACCGTTGAAAAAGCGAGCCTTCGCTTCAAATTGTCCTGCGACAAAGCAATAAGGGAAGATACGATTACTGTAAAGCCCGCGATTACACAAACCACGGTGTTGAGGTTCTGGGCAGCCAGCAGATTAATGCCAAAAATGCCAGTGAGAATCCTGCCGATACTGAATACTCCGACTTTTACAACTGCCACGGCGTGCAGCAGAGCGCTTACCGGAGTCGGTGCCACCATTGCGCCGGGCAGCCATGAGTGGAATGGCATGACACCGGCCTTGGCGAATCCATAAATAAACATGACAAGCAGGACCAGCAGGGTGCTTTTGGCTGTGGCTTCCGGGAATATGCCTAATACGTTGAAATCCAGAGTGCCAGCAAGGGAATAGGTGACCAGCATAGCTGGCAGTGCTAAACCGATTGAAGTGCTTAACAGGTAGGCAAGATATTTGCGGCCGCCACCGCGGGCTTCGGTGTCCTGGTGATGTGTTACCAGCGGATAGGTTGATAAGGACAGGAGTTCGTAAAAAAGATAGAGAGTGAGAAGGTTGCCGGAAAAAGCAACACCGATAGTTGCCGACAACGATAAAGCAAAAAAGCAGAAGTAACGGGTCTGGGCATGTTCATTAAGACCCCGCATATAGCCGATGGAATAAACCGAGGTGAGAATCCACAAGGACGAAGCAACCAAGGCAAAGAGCATTCCAAATCCGTCAACCGTAAGTTTTATGGAAAGACCTGGTAAAAATTGCCACAACTCAAAGGTATGTGTATTACCGGCAAGGATCCACCCTGCCATTGAAATAACCAGGCAGAATTTGATCGCACCCGCCAGAAGTGTCCAGAATTCCCGCAGGTTGGGCTTTTTACCGCTTAAGGCAATGAGCGGCACTGCAACAAGCGAGGAGCATATTGCAAGAAGCGGGGTTGCTGTTGGGAATGGTGGGTGCATATTCTTCCTATAAGTAACTAATCTGTATAAATTGAAATATATTAAACACTCAAAAAGCTAAAACTGTTCAGCAGTGCTCCAGATATGTGAAAGCATGCCATCCGGCTATAGTAGCAGACACCGCTTCGCTGTTATGCTGGATGGCCTGATCGCTCATAAATGGGGTGCTGATGAATAGTTGCATTTATAATCCGACCGGCAAAGTTTTAGTAATTAGCACGGTTACAATTTCGTTAGTGTATATACCAATAGCAATCAGGGATAAAGCAGTTAATACCATTGGCACAAGCATGGTGACCGGGGCTTCGGAGACGGCTATTTCGGGGGCATGGTGATCATGCCCATCAGCCGGTTTTTTGCCGAAAAAGCCTATTTCAAACAGTCTGAAAAAAACGAACGCATTCACCAGACTGGAAAAAAGGAGCGCGAAGATATAATGCCACTGGCTTGTCTCAATGGCACCACTGATTAGGTACCATTTGCTGAAAAATCCGCAGGTCGGCGGAATGCCGATCATGGCAAAGGCGCCAATTACAAAAACCACCGAGGTGACCGGCATGCGCCGGAAAATGAATTCCATGGAATCCATAGATGAATCTTTGAGCTTATAGATTATGGCACCGACAACCATAAAGAGACAGAGGGTCATCATGGCATCAGCCAGGATATGATAGATGGCACCTGTCAGCCCGGTTACGTTGGCAAGCCATGCACCACCTACCATGTAGCCGACTTCGGCAACGATTATATAGGTGAGCATTTTTCTCAGATCCTTCTGGGCCAGGGCCGAGATGGAGCCAAATATAATTGCAACTGTGGCCAGGGGCACAACCAGCCTTCCCCAATCTAGGTATACGAAAATATAGTTGGGGTTAAAGACCGAAAACATCATACGGATCATGATATAGACAGAAACTTTCGTCATCAGCGGCGCCACCAGACAGCTGGTGGAGGAAGGCGCATACGAATATGCATTTGGCAGCCAGCCGTGCATCGGAAAGAAGGCCATCTTGACCCACACACCACCCATGACCAGGACAAAAGCCACAGCAATAGCCCGTGCATCAAGAAGCGCCGGTAATATAGTTTGCAAGTCTGCCATATTAAGCGAGCCGGTCATTATGTATAGATGGCCGACTCCGAGAAGATATAAACTGGCACCGATTGTACCGAGAATGATGTAGTTAAAGCTGGCCACCAGGGCCCTTTTATCCCCCAGGGCAATGAGCGCGTACGAGGTAAGAGCCGAAATCTCCATTAGCACGTACAGGTTAAAAGCATCACCGGTAATGGTCATACCGGCCAGGCCGGCTACCAAAAGCAAATATAGTGTATAAAACTGCAGAATTTTTTCAGGAAGTTCGACCTGTATACTTTTATAGGAAAATAGAAGCGCCAGCAGACTTACAACAAAAATAATAACCAGCACTAGGGCGTTCAGGTGGTCAACTACATATTCAATGCCCATGGGAGGCGCCCAGCCGCCAAGCCGGTAATGTATTACACCGGATTTTATTACTCGAGACACTGTAATAAAGGCAGAGCAACACGACCCAAGCAAGGCAAACAGGGCTATAGGAAAACAGAGACGCCGGTCAAACCATCCTGCCATATTGATTACCAGGGCGCTCAAAAGCGGCAGGACAACCATAAGGGCAACAGCCTGTTCAGATGCGATCATCGAAGCTGCTCCAGGATTTCATCTTCTTCGAGACTGTTGTATCGACGATAAATAGCCAGGCAAACGGCAAGTGCCACACCAAGGGTTCCGACGGACACAACGATGGCGGTCAGCATCAAAACATGCGGTAACGGATTAGCGTATTCTGCTGCTGAAACAGCAGTAGCGATAACATCATGGCCGTGGCCATGAGCAATAATAGGTATGCTTGCCCCGCGTTTTGCTCCGATGGAAACATAAAATACGATAATGGCAGTTTGAAAGATTGACATGCCAATGACTTTCTTGACCAGGTTATTTTTAGCGATCATGGCATACAGGCCGATCATCATCAATAGTATATAGATCCAGTAGTTATACTTGGCGAGTATATATTCCATAACGTCTTATCGTTGCCTCAATTTTCAATGCTGTGGTGTAATATATTACAGGCCTTTATCATGTTTCCCTTGCGATGCTATATTGACGTAGAGCGAGACGACAATGGCCGAGACTGCAATGGCAACACCGGTTTCAATACCAAGCATGCCGTGCGAACGTGCCATGATCTCGTCTGTTGCAGGAAGAATACGATGCAGTATAGAATAATCAAGAAAATTAGCCCCCAATAGAAGGCACACAAAACCGATACCGGCGTAGACCAGCACCCCGATATTGCCTAGCAACACATTCCATTTCTCGCTCATGCGGCCCAGCAGCATTTTCATATCATAACTGATTGCAATAAGGATAAAACTTGCCCCAAGAATAACGCCACCCTGAAACCCCCCGCCCGGACTGTGATGTCCGTGAGCAAGAACATAGAGGGCAAAAAGCTGCATAAAGGGCACCATTTTCCTGGCTACCAAACGAATTATCGTATCCTCGTATCCTTCGGACAGTATGACCTTCTCTCGCGATTCATGTTGCACACCGGTTTTAGAACGTCGAAGAATAGCAATTACCGCAAGCCCAGCAGCAAAAATAACTGCTGTTTCAAACATGGTATCGTATCCCCGGTAGTCCGCAAGTACTGATGTAACAATATTGGGAACAGCTGTATCAGTCAGAGTATTGGTGATAAAATAAGGGGAAAGGTGGGTGCTGGCCGGTGACAGGGGATCGGCAAATCCCGGGAAATCACCTACAGCAGCAATCAATACACCACCGACAGAAGTTGCCGCCAACAACCCAACACCTTTGGTCCAGTAACGTTTTACTCCTCGATCTTTGACCTTCCGGGTGGTACGGAACACGGCTGCGACAAAAAGAACCGTACTGACACCGGCCCCAACAGATGCTTCGGTAAAAGCCACATCCACCGCGCCCATTTCTGTCCACAGCAAACACATGAGAAAGCTGTAAGCCCCGAAAATAATGGCCGCACTGAACAGATCCTTGACTGATATGGTGGCCAGAGCGCAGAGGACAATAAGAGACAATATCAGAAGGTCAAGTTGCCAGATCATCGCTGCCCTCCTCCTGTTTATCCTTGGTCCATGGCTTCACCCCTGACTCGTACCCCGCGTCAACAATGGCATGGGTGGCGGTAGGACTTGCCAGAAAAATAAAAACTGAAATAGCGACTATTTTTAAAAAGACAAGAATAGACGCACCTGTAAAATGGTGCAGTGAGTATATACCCAGTCCGACAAGAATTAAAAGTGACGAAAACACATCACCCTTGCCGGCCGCATGCATTCGCGAATAAAAATCCGGAAACCGGAGGATACCGATTGTTGTGGAAAAAAATGAGAACAGGCCGATTGACAGCAGCAGTATAGTCAGAAGATCAATCATCACTTTTCTCCCTTTTCGAAAAACTGTAACCATAACCGGTTGCGCTTAATGTTTTGTGATGCTGAAAGTAACGAGACGTTGCGATTGTTACTATAAAGTTGAGCAATGCATAGGCCAGAGAGATATCAATAAACATGTCAAGCCGATCAAACATGACACCGATGATCAGCAACAACACTGTGGTTTTGGTGCCAAATACGTTAACACCCATCAGCCGGTCAATAACGGTGGGTCCGACCACCACCCGGTAAAGAGTGAGCAGCATCAACACGCAGATTCCTATGCCCATAAATAAAAAAAATTGTTCCATATCAGCTTCCCTCAAAAACCCTGGCCAATCGTTGTTCCATTTCTCCAGGTAAACCAGCAGCGGCTTTTCTGCTTATGGCATGGACGTAGAACACATCCTCAACAATCCTGACAGTAATAGTTCCCGGCGTCAATGTAATGGAGTTCGCCAGGGCGACCCGAGCAATATCCTTCTTCAGGATGGTTTTGAAAGTGACGATGGTGGGATCAATCTCCTCACGCATCCGTGGATGAAGAGCAAGAATTGCTACATGCAGGGTAGACAGGAATATTTCTTTAATTAACCAGGGGAAATAAGCAAGAAAGCGGCAGGCTGTGGCAACCCGCCCCTTTTTCTTCGGATCAAGCATGAAAAGATCGGCAGACATCCAGGAAACCAGTGCACTGGAAATCACGCCAAGGGTCAGGTGAAAGAGGTCAAACTTGCCGGACAACGTCACCCAGAAGACAAGCATGATTAGAAAAGTATAGATGTAGTGCATGATTGCAAGCTGTCCTGACTATTGCGACTCCAATCGCTTCATTCATTTCTGTTAAAAAAGTATGGCATTGTAACGCAACTATATAATGTAATCCATAGAAAAAGTATGGAGGTCCATGGCTAATGCAAAAAGCAAAAGATTTGCAACCTGAAAACAGGATTCAAATTAACTCAACTTGCAGGTTCATTCACAAAAACATGTCCTTTTACCCCTCCCAGCACTTTGCGCTGTTTTGTCTCTAAGCTTTAATTGAGTTTTCGGTCAGTAGTGTCTGGGGTAGCGTCTGACCAGTTCTTATTATCCCTAGCATGATTTATTTGCGACACTTTCCCTGTTATGATACCCATTGGACATGGCGAAATGAAATGGTGTTTATTAGCATTTTCTTTTTTGGCAAGGCTTTCTTAAAGTAACTAAAGTAATATTTAATCGGTTGTTGTATAATTTATTTTAATGTTAGTGGTTAATATCAATAAATCATTATGCCTTTTGGGGCGCATACATTATGGACAAAGATATGCAATCTAAGAATCACCTTTCTATCCTAGCCATGGCAGCAGTTACCCTTCTTTTTGTTGTCGCCTGCGGCCAGAGCGGCAACAGTTCAACTCTCAAAGTGAAAGTTGCGTCTTTAGAGCGGTGCGGTGCCACTAAGCCTACTATTGATTTGGTCAAGAACACTGCCAAAGAACTTGGTCTTGCCATCGATTTTGAGTATGTCGCTATTACAACACGGGAACAAGCAAAGATGCATAGACATCTGGGCAGCCCAACCATCCAGATAAATGGACAGGATATAGAGCCGGCAGCACGTGATGCGTATCAGTTTGGAATAGCCTGAAGAAGATACGGGGTATCGGAGGTGCCTCCAAAAGAATTGCTTAAGGCTGCCTTTTTAGAAGCGGTGAATAAATCAAATTAAGATAATCTTAATGAGATCACAATTGCCGCTAATGTCGTTATACAGGAATAATCTTATCATATTTGATAACTTTTCCACTTCCTATTCGGTAGTTAAGTTTATCACTTGATTTGCACTTAATGTGACATGATCCAAATCTTTTCTTGCTGCTATCAATAATAGTATTTGTTTATCCAAACTCCAAACATCATTATCTGCCATTCATCTTGGTTTTATCGCCAATAGCAGCTATCTCAAATAGCCATTATCCATTTAAAACTTTTTTGGTCCACAGCTGAAGCCATTAGCAATTCTGCCCTGCAAGCTCCAATACAATAGTTGCACTTTAAGGTCTCGATAATGTTCCTAAAACACGAGGTAAATAAATATTTTCTCCTTGACATGCGAGAATGCAACTAAGTATGAATATGCCTTTTTAAATAATCCTGAATTGAAATGATCAATTTAGGCCAAGGCATAAGGAGGGAGAAATGAGTGATACTTATAATGGCCCAGATGCTAAACAGGCTTTGCAAAATTTACTGGAGGGCAACAAAAGATATATTGATTCCAGTCTTACCCACCCGCATCAGGATTCAGTTCGGCGCCAAAGCCTCTCAGGGGGCCAACAGCCTTTTGCCATTGTTTTAACCTGTTCTGATTCCAGAGTGCCACCGGAAATCATATTTGACCAGGGACTTGGAGACCTTTTTGTTATTCGGGTCGCAGGCAATATCGTAGACGACATAGCCCTGGGCAGTATCGAATATGCCGCTGCTCATCTTCATACTCCATTGCTTATGGTAATGGGTCATACAAAGTGTGGAGCGGTGACGGCTACTGTATCAGGGGTTGGAGTGGAAGGACATATTGCCAATATCGTGAACAAAATTAAGCCAGTTGTGAATGAAACAAGAAATAAGCAAGGGGATCCAGTCACCAATGCGGTATTCGCTCTGGCAAATAGCGTAGCTGACCAGTTAACTTCATCAGAACCGGTTCTGGCTGATTTAGTCCAGTCAGGTAGGTTACAGGTTGTGCCAAGTGTTTATGATGTTGACAGCGGGAAAGTTGAAATAGTTTCCTAAACTGGATATTTCACGAGTCAAGTTGGTTGAAGATACGAGGTTCAAAGCAATTCGCTATACTGAAGTATGCGAATTGCTTTGAACCGAAGTAGATTCGGCCTGATTGGCTCGCCCTTTGGGTGAGTTATTTTGAATAAAATAATACTTCACCTGTTTGGTACAAATTGGATTTAAAAAAACCTTGTGGCAATTTACTGGAACAGTCGATAAATTAAGATGTTATACAAACTTTTCAAAATTACTCATGAAATAATCGGGCTAATTCCCTTCAGTTGTTTAATTGTAGCAGTTGAAAACGAGTATCAAGTTAGTCTTTTTCTTTTTTGGTACTATCAATAGGACACGGCTCGCCCGCTTCAGCAAAAGCTGCACATGCCATCGTATCCTCGACTGATTCTTTCGAACCCTTTTCCTTTTTTTTAACTTTCTTCTTCCCGCCATGTATTGGACAAGGTTCTCCGGCTTCGGCATAAGCAGCGCAGGCCATCGTGTCCCCGACTGATTCTTTCGGGCCCTTTTCTTTTTTTTCACCTTTCTTTTCATCACCATCTATCGGGCAAGGCTCTCCTGCTTCAGCGTAAGCTGTACAGGCCATCGTGTCTTCAACTTTATCAATTGCAGTTTTATTCTTTTCGCTCATATTTTGCCTCATTACTATGTTTTAACCATGAGAGTTTTTTATAAAAGTACTTATATTTAGAACAATAATACAAAACAGGCTGATTTACCAGTGCTCTGAGTTATTTATATATTGGATATGCATGAATGAAATGAAGTTACTTCCTGCCAAGTCCTGCCACTAATTCAAAGCTCTATTCAGGTTTCCCCCTGCTTTAGTGTTCCGCTTAGTTTTTGATCCGTAAATAAAAAAGGTAATGGTCCATGCATACAAAACCATTACCTTTTAATTCGTTCTCTAAACGTAAAGAATATTAATGGCCAACTGCCAGGATGCCGCTTGCTGCCAATGATAATATTACAGCAGTAGCTAGTGTAATAATGCCCATGGCCTTGTCATTGCGGGCAAAGAGGCCAGGAACAATAGCGAGGTAACATACAATCGTTACACCTGAAAGAATCGCTATTGGTAAAAAGTTTAAGAAGTCGCCTTTGCCGATGAGGGCAACCCATGCCCAGCCTGTTGGCGGGTGATCCATGTGAAGGAAATTATTATTAATTGCTTCAAGATATTCATGAACCGGTTGTGCCCAGTAAGATGATACCTGTTCCAGCGGAATAACCGGCTTCACAATGCCTAAGACATATAGAGCAAAGGTGATAAACATAATTATCAGGCCGATCAACATGCCTTTTTCAAGAATATTTGCGTATAAAAGCTGTTCCTGCGTTGCTTCCTTGGTAATTTGATGTTCACTCATTGGGTAATCCTCCTTACATCGTGCTATTATAAAATGCCACTGGCAGTCAAGCCTTTGTGCAATGCTTTTAATCCGGCAAATCCTAGAATTGCAATAACCATCCAGCGAATGAAGGTCGGCTTCGCAATTTTCAACAGTCGGACACCAACAAAAGAGCCAAGCATGATACCAATGAGAGATGGAACAACCATCATTGGAATAACGCAGCCTTTATTGACGTAAATCCAAGCAGCAGAAGTATCTGTGATAGATAGCAGGAATTTGGATGTTGCAACACTGATTTTTAAAGGGGCACCCATCATCAGGTTGAGAACAGGCACATTGGCCCATCCCGCACCAAGACCGAACATGCCGGCCATGAAGCCGATGATAATAAATGAAAACAAACCTGCTGGCGTACGGTGAACTTTCCAGTTTATTTCCTGATTCGTGCTAGCCTCAGTATATATACCACAAATCCTGAGAGCCGATGAAAGATTGTCGGCCTGAGGGACTTCTGGCACTTCTGATTTTTTAGCGGTCAGCATAATAGCAACTATACCGAGGATAGTTCCTCCGAGGCATAACTGTACAATATGCGTTGGCAGAGCAAGACCTACCATAGCGCCAACTATCGCCATTGTGGAGGCAATGAGTGCAACCGGCAAAGCAAGCCTGAGACTGGCAAGATTTGCCTTTAAAAGCCCTGGACCTGCTGCAAGCGCCCCTGAAAGTGCCACGAGAAGGCCTGTACCGCGAACAAAGTCCAAGTGAAAAGGAAAAAAACCGCTGATTATTGGTACAAATAACACACCGCCGCCAACACCTCCGAGTACGGCGATAATTCCCATTATGAATGTGACAACAAGCAGAATCACCGGCCATTTCCACCAATCCGCACCGTCAACGACCGGAACCGGTGATGCCGCTGAAACTTCACTGGCCAGGGCCCACACAGGGCTTAAGGTCAGAGAACACAGAAGGAACACATAAATCCCTCCAACCTTCCCAAACATTTTTTTCAACATCATCCTTCCCTCCTCTCCTAAAATCTTTGAATGTATTGAATTTAACTTTTTTTCAGCAACCACTTTTAATCTATTGATATTTTCAAAGATATCAGATGGTACTTGTCAAATTCAAAATAAATAAAACACGTATATATGTGGTATAGTGTTAAAAACACAAAAATATTAGCACATCCAATGAGTGGCTATTCATAATGCTCTCTCACGGAGAATGCAAGCGAGAAATAAAAAAAAACTCATTAACTGCATCAACTTAATCTTTACAAAATGGAATTATTGTAAAGTTTTTACTCATAATGGTAGATATGGATATGTCATTCCATTTCTGGAAGGACATATAAATTGTTTAAAGTTATTTATTAAATAGAAGTCTATAAACTTCAATGCAATGTTAGCTGTTCTGGAAAAGTGATATGTTGGATACGTTCAAAATTGTCTTCTCTGTTTCCGGAGTTGAAACCTATTTATTTGTCCCGCCACTGGTGGCCTTTGTGATCTCTTTTTTCACTTCTATGGCCGGCGTTTCCGGGGCCTTTCTTATTATGCCCTTCCAGATGAGCGTTCTGGGCTTTACCAGCCCTTCAGTAAGTTCTACAAACTTTCTCTATAATATAGTCGGAACCCCAGGCGGTATACTCCGGTATATTCGTGAACAGCGTATGGTCTGGCCGCTTGCTGCCTGTATTACTATGGGAACATTACCGGGAGTTTTGCTTGGTTATTACTTCAGAGTTATATATCTTCCGGACCCTAGGGTTTTCAAATTATTTGTGGGTGTTGTGCTGTTGTATATCGGCATTCGTCTTTTCCAGGGTATCACTAAAATAAAGACGTTCCCATCTTCACCTGAGACTCAACCCTCTTTTTCGGTGAGTAATGTCACCTGGAACATACGGCGCATGGAGTTCGATTTCAGCGGCAAAAGGGTCTCATTCAGTATCCCGGCCCTGGCTTCCCTGACTTTTGTGGTCGGTATTATCGGCGGTGTCTATGGTATTGGCGGCGGGGCGATTATTGCGCCGTTCTGTGTAAGTATCCTGAATATTCCAGTCTATGCCGTTGCCGGACCGGCGTTGTTCGGAACCTTTATTACATCGGTTGCTGGCGTAATATTTTACAGCACAATTCCGATCAATAACGGCCAAACGGTGCCGCCTGACTGGCTGCTTGGTATTCTTTTCGGCATTGGAGGTTTGCTGGGCATGTACTTTGGCGCGAAATGCCAGAGATATGTACCAGAGCATCTTATTAAATTAATTCTCGGCATAATTATGGTGCTGGTGGCGGGAAGATATATCATCCAATTTTTATAGCCTGCATATTTCATGAAATATCAAGGATATAAGGCGAAAGGATTATAAAATGACCGTTGATATCGACCGATTTATTGAGTTATTAAGCGAAGAAGTGAAAACCTACAATGTCCCAGTGGTGGATCTTATTGCCGTGCAGACCGAAGAGCCTTTCAAGATTCTTGTTGCCACTATTCTTTCCGCAAGAACAAAAGACGAGACTACTGCAAAAGCTACTTCAAAGTTGTTTAAAAAAGCACGAAATATTAAAGAGCTGGCTCTGCTCACAGAGCAGGAAATAACTAAACTCATTTATCCCGTAGGTTTTTACAAAAATAAAGCACGCTTCCTCAAACAGTTGCCATCGGTTCTAAAGGAAAAGTTTAATAATGAAATCCCAACCGAAGTTGAACCACTCACTAAACTTCCGGGTGTCGGTCGCAAAACTGCCAATCTGGTGGTCTCGGTGGCTTTCAATAAACCGGCCATATGTGTTGACACCCATGTTCACCGCATCATGAATATCTGGGGATATGTCAAGACCAAGACACCCCTGGAAACAGAAATGGCCCTGCGGAAAAAATTGCCGGAAAAATATTGGATCCGCATAAATTCTCTGCTTGTTGCCTTCGGCCAGGGAACCTGCAAACCATTGGCGCCTCATTGCGACCGCTGTATACTTACCGCCGATTGTCCTAAAATCGGGGTTACTCCCCGCCGATTGCCCAACAAAACAAAAAAGAAACAATCTCAAAATATGCAACGTTTTATCTCGTGGAATGTCAATGGTTTACGTGCCGTCGAAAAGAAAGGCTTTACCGATATCGTTCGGGACCTCGATGCGGATATCATCGCCCTGCAGGAAATAAAGGCCCATCCCGATCAATTGTCAACAGCATTAAAAGAGATCAACGGCTATCATTCGTATTGGAACCCGGCTGTGCGCAAAGGTTATGCCGGCGTAGCCGTTTACAGCCGAAAGCCGCCGCTCAATGTCATCAATGGCATTGGAACTGAGGAATATGATCAGGAGGGCCGAGTACTTACCCTGGAATTTGCTGATTTTTATTTTATCAATGTTTACTTTCCCAATGCCCAGCACGGTTTAACCAGAATGGATTATAAACTTGATTTTAATCGCCAGTTTCTGGCTTTTGTCAATGATCTTGCACAAGATAAATCCGTGGTCATTTGCGGTGACTATAATGTAGCTCACAAGCCGGTTGACTTGAAGAACCCAAAAACCAACGAAAAAAATCCAGGGTATACTGCCGAGGAACGCGCCTGGATGGATGAATTTATCGGAAACGGCTACATAGATACTTTCAGAAAATTCAACAAGGACCCGGACAACTACACCTGGTGGAGTTATCGTTTCAACGCCCGCGCCAGAAATATCGGCTGGCGTATTGACTATTTCTGTGTCGACAGGAAAAGTGAAAAACGGGTCCGGAATGCGGAAATCCTGAATGAAATAGAAGGTTCCGACCATTGCCCGGTCAGCCTAGAGTTTGAGTGAGGGTTTAAGCAGAGACTTTATTATCAGATTTCCACCGCCAGGCTAAGAGGATGCACCCGGCAAGAATCATTAATCCACTGAGGATCTGACCCATGGTGAAGGATGCTAACACGAAACCAAGATGTGTATCCGGCTCACGAAACAACTCCACAAAATAACGAAATATTCCGTAACAGATGAGGAAAACACTGAGCATAGCACCATGTGGCCATCTTTTAGCACCATGTGTGTAACCTTTAAGAAACCAGAGAATAACAAAGAGTAAAACACCCTCCAGCATAGCTTCATAGAGCTGGGACGGATGCCTCGGCAACGGCCCGCCGCCTGGAAATATCATTGCCCATGGCACATCAGAAACTCGACCGAAAAGCTCGGCATTAATAAAATTTCCAATTCGACCCAGACCAAGTCCAATTGGCGTAGTCACTATATAAACGTCCGCCGTTTCCCAAAAATTAAGTGCGTTACGTCTACAAAAGATGTAACCACCTGCTATCAGACCGATCAGGGCTCCATGAAAAGACATCCCCCCCTGCCAGGTGGCCAGAATTTCGACTGGATGCTGCAGATAATATGAAAGATTATAAAAAACTACATATCCCAGACGACCGCCTGCAATAAGGCAGATAATCAAAATAAGGTTCAGGTTTTCAAAATGCTCGGCTAATTTGGTCAGATTAAATTTCTTAATCTGATACTGCACCAGCATATATGATGCTACAAAACCCAGGACATACATCAGACCATACCAACGCACCTGAAGTGGGCCTAGTTTGAAAATCACCGGGTCAATTTGTGGATAGGAGAGCACTTTGTAATTGAATAATGAAAAGTGAATAATGAATATTTAAGGGCTCAGGAAAATAATTAAACAGAACATTTTGAACAATCAACTCGATCATTTAGCCTTACGCCCCAAGCCATATACCTTACGCCTTTTTTAAATCAACTTCTCTTTTTTCAGATGAATCTGCAGGGCGGAGATTGCTGCTGGAGTTACTCCTGAAATTCGGGATGCCTGCCCCAAAGACATGGGTATTATCTTGTCAAGCTTTTCAACAACTTCATTAGAAAGGCCGGCCAACCCATGGTATTGAATATTTTCCGGCAATGCAACTGATTCCATCTTCTTGAATCGCTCCACCTGTTCGTTTTGTCTATCTATATACCCTTGATATTTAACCTGCAACTGCACTTCATGCATGATATTTTGTGCAGCATCAAGCTCCACTCCGGCCAACGGGCCAAGATCATCAAAGGTTAATTCCGGCCGGCGTAATAAGTCTGTCAATGCAGCCTGTTGTTTCAGGGGGGTGCTTCCCAGGGAATCAAGGCGTGAATTGATTTCTTCACCGGGTTTGACTGTAATACTCTTCAGCCTCTCAATAACTGAATCAATGTCCATTCTTTTTTTCTCAAAGGCAGAGTATGTCTTCTTGTCCACCAGACCAAGTTTGTACCCTGTTTCCCGCAGGCGAAGGTCGGCATTATCTTCACGTAAAAGAAGCCTGTATTCTGCCCGGGAAGTGAACAGGCGGTATGGTTCCTTTGTCCCACTGGTTATAAGGTCGTCTATTAATACGCCGGTGTACGCCTGGGAACGATCCAGAATCAATGGCTCGTCACGTCGAATATACTGGACAGCATTGATTCCGGCGATGAGCCCTTGGGCTGCTGCCTCCTCATAACCGGAAGTCCCATTAATCTGGCCGGCAAGGAAAAGCCCCTTAACTCTTTTTGTTTCCAGCGACGATTTAAGCTCCAGGGGATCAACATAGTCGTACTCTATGGCATAACCCGGCCTGATAATGTTTACATTTTCCAGGCCCTTAATGCTGCGCAGCATGGAAATTTGTACATCAAGAGGAAGGCTGGTGGAAACTCCGTTGGGATATACTTCAAATGTATCTATCCCAACCGGCTCCAGGAATATTTGGTGCCTGTCCTTGTCGGCAAAGCGCATAACCTTGTCTTCAATAGAGGGACAATACCTGGCGCCCACCCCTTCTATAATGCCTGAGTACATTGGCGACCGATCTATCCCGCCCCTAATATTGTCATGCGTACGAGTGTTTGTGTGTGTAATGTGGCAGGGAACCTGCCGCAGATTATTGTTGCCAGCAGGATATTTTTCAGCACTGGAAAAAGAAAAAAAGTTGGCAGGCTCATCCCCATATTGGGGCTCCAGATCAGAGTAGTCAATTGTTTGCCCGTCAAGTCTTGGAGGTGTACCTGTCTTCATGCGCCCCAGGGTAAAACCTGTCTCCGCAAACCATTGAGAAAGCTTGGTAGATGGTGGATCACCCATGCGTCCGGCCGGAAAATTCTTGAGCCCGATATGAATCAGCCCCCTCAGGAATGTACCGGTTGCAACCACTACGGCTTTGACATGGAGCACTTCATCAAGAGAAGTGACAACTCCAGCAACACTCTTATCTTTTTCATCAAGCAGAATTCTGTCAACCACTGTCTGTCTTATTTCGAGGCCTTCCTGTTTCTCGAGAACAGATTTCATTCGCGAACGATACAGCAATTGGTCTGCCTGGGCTCTCGATGACCAGACTGCCGGGCCTTTGCTTGTATTGAGTCGCCTAAACTGGATGCCGGTTGCATCAATATTCTTGGCCATTTCTCCACCAAGTGCATCAATCTCCTTCACAAGGTGGCCCTTGGCAAGGCCGCCGACAGCTGGATTACAGGACATTGCACCGATGGTATCGACATTTATAACGGTGATCACTGTCCGGTATCCCATGCGGGCAGCAGCAAGAGCTGCTTCACAACCTGCGTGACCGGCTCCTATCACCAGTACATCATATTCGTTTTTATTATCTGTCATGGGTTTTACAAAAAAAATATTGAAGTCAGCTTATCAGCTGCATACTAGTCGCCGATTTTAGACTTTAAATCTGGCATGGTTTCAGGTTTGCTCGCATCCCAGATACGGCTTTCCTTATTTGTAGCGGTTACATTTTCGTACACCCCGTCGTCCCTTTTGACCAGTTTCGTAAATCCATGGCTTTTCAAATCCGAATTTGTTTTAGGGGTATTTATCGCAACTAGAGAAATCAGACGTTTCACTTTCCTGCCGCACTCAGGGCATTTGGTAAGTTTGTCACTTGCAATCGACTGTGTAACCTCAAATTGCTTTCCAATGGAACATCCTTTTCCAATATGCTCATACTCATAAACCGGCACTGGTAAGCCTCCTTGCACCTTTATAACTTGAAAAAAGCTCGAAATTAGACTTCTGTCTTTAATTTAATTGACACAAATTATCTTCTTTGATTAGAATATGCCGTTCGTTTTTCTAATATTAACAAGCGCCATACCATAATACTTATTAAGCAAAAAGTAATAGTATAATCAATATATCGAATAGAGTGAACAAAGTTCTGATAGGATTTTTGCTGCCAACCGCAGAATTGCGGAAGCTTTTTTGAATTGCCAAAATAATTTCATTGGGAGCAAAATCTGAATACCTCAGCTATAAAAGGAATAAATTATGAAACGAACATTTCAGCCAAGTAACACAAAACGTAAGAGAACCCACGGCTTTAGGCTAAGAATGAAAACCAAAGCCGGCAGGGCAATTATTAACAGTCGAAGGGCAAAAGGGCGTAAGCGGTTAACCGTTTCAGGATAACTCAGGTTTTTCAAAGCGGTTGACGCATATGCGTACGATGAACAGGACCCGACTCCAGCGTTGAGTCATGAAATTTTTCCCACTTCCTAAATCATCATTACTCAAAAAATCTAGGGATTACAAGCGGGTCTATCAGCAGGGCAAACGGCTACAAGGTAGAAATTATAGTATCATTCTGACCCCAAATAATGTGGACACCAACAGGTTGGGAATAAGTATCCATGGTCAGGTAAAAGGGGCAGTCAGAAGGAACAGGACAAAAAGAATTATCAGGGAATTTTACAGGTTAAACCAAACCTTTCCGCAAAAGGGTATTTGTTCCGGCACGGTAGAGAATTGCTCAGAAGACGATCTCCCGAAAATGGATATTATTTTTACTGTGCGCAAGGGCTTTGACCTTAAGAATCCGATAGAGATTACACAGTCAGTTGAAGACCTTTTTAAAAAAAACGACCTTTTTAAATCTTTCTTTAAAAGCGATTAACTCAACTGATTGTTAATGCAACTACCGGTTAAATTTGAAGATCATAACAGCACGATATTTTATGCTGTTTCCCTGAGTCAAAATGGCCTAGAAATACTGATTAAATTGGAAAGACATCTAAATAAAATCGGGTCTCTTTTTTTTCTCTCCCTCATTCGAGCCTACCAACTGTTCCTTTCGCCGGTATTACCGCCAAGCTGCAGATTCACTCCATCCTGTTCGCAGTATGCCATGGACGCCATTAACATCCATGGGGTATGGCATGGGATGTATCTGGCCTTTCGCCGGGTGATTCGCTGTCACCCATTTAACAAAGGCGGATATGACCCTGTAGAGCAGTAGTTTTCTGATTTTTTCAGTAGCTGTCTGTTTAAAATTTACCACTAATTCCGGTACACGAAGGAAACGCAACTAATGGATACAACTAGAGCTTTTTTGGCCATAGTACTTTCTTTTATAATTCTTATTGGCTACCAATATTTCTTTGTGCCCCCACCTCCCCCTCCGGAGCAAGCCAAACCCACAGAACAACAGACCCAGGTACCGGCATTGCCGGAATCACCCGCAATGCCAACTGTAGCTGAGCCCGCACCGACAACCCTGACTTCACAACAGCCATCTGCAATACCACAACAGGCTGGGCGCGACATCAGAGTGGAAACGGATCTATTTTCTGCTTTGGTTTCTGAAGCTGGCGGCGGCATAAAAAGCTTTAAATTGAAAAAATATATGGAATCAATAAATGGTGATTCCGATTTTAAAGAACTCATTAAAACTGAACAGGCTTTTGACCTGCCTCTATACTTTTCCTGGGGTGTTGTTCCGGAAAAAGCCGAATTTCCTGTTTACAAAGCTGAAAGAGAGCAGATTACAGTTTCAGGTCCTACACAGAAAAGTTCTCTTACTATGAAGGCTTCCATGTCGTCGGGCTTAGAGATAACCCGCACCCTGCTCTTTGATGCTGAAAGCTATATAATCAGAATGAATATAGATGTTTATAACGCATCCCAGACACCTCTGCAGGGTTCACCATATCTCACACTTGCCAACAAACCTTTTTCTGATGGGAACAGATTCCTTTTCGCTGGGCCCGCTGTTTTTGCCGATGGCAAGCTACAGGAAATAAAACCGGACGACATTGAGGAAAAAAGTCAGGTTGTCAACGGAAATATAAGTTGGGTCGCTTATGAAGGTAATTATTTTATGACCGGAATTATCCCGGAAGTAAAAGAAGCTTTAAATGTTAAACTTTCTGCGGTTGGGGAAAAGGTCAATTCAGTTCTTTCAGGTAAAGCAGACGTGATTCCGGTTCAAGGGCATGCCTCATATGAATACAAGATATATTTCGGTCCTAAAAAACTTTCTATATTGAAAAGTATAGGAAACGATCTGGATCGGATAATTAATTTTGGTTGGTTTGACTTTGTGGCAAAACCAACACTTCAGCTGCTCAACTTTCTGTATACCTATGTGCATAACTATGGTGTGGCTATCATACTCGTAACAATTCTCTTCAAAATTATCCTCTGGCCGGTTGCACAGAAAGGCATGAAGTCCATGAAGAATATGCAGAAGATTCAGCCAAAAGTTCAGAAGCTGCGAGAAAAATATAAGGACGACTCGCAGCGTCTCAACCAGGAAATGATGAATCTCTATAAAACTTACAAAGTTAACCCACTCGGTGGCTGCCTGCCGATGGTGTTACAAATACCGGTATTTTTTGCCCTTTACAAAGTGCTGTTGCAGGCAATTGAGCTCAGACATGCACCATTCATGCTCTGGATAACAGACCTTTCAGCACCAGACCGGCTTTGGATTGGATTTGATCTTCCATACCTGGGAGGACTTCCGGTATTAACACTTTTGATGGGTGGTAGCATGTTTTTGCAACAGAAAATGACACCTTCCCCTGCCGATCCAACACAGGCAAAAATCATGATGTTTCTGCCTGTTATATTTACGTTTATGTTTCTTAATTTTGCTTCGGGACTAGTGCTTTACTGGTTTATCAATAATCTTCTTTCCATCGGGCAACAATACTTGATTAATCGCCCAACAACCCAGGAAGCATAGTTAACACCTTTTAACAAATGGACTACCTAGCTTACGCTGAAAGGTCTTGTTAACTGCACAGTCAGACTTATCTGATTCTGGAGAAATAATATGTCTTCAAATACAAAAGAATTTCAAGGCAAAGATATTGCTGAAGCAATACAAAATGCCTGTAATAGTTTAAATGCATCACAGGAAGATCTTAATATAGAAGTAATCAGCACCGGCTCTTCAGGTATTTTCGGGTTGTGCCGACAAAATGCCCGACTGCGAGTCACGCTTAAAGGTGAGAATATATCTCAAGAACAGCAACCGGTTTCTGAAAAAAAGGCACGCACAAAAAAAACAGCCAAATCGCCGAAAAAAGCTTCAAGAAAAAAGAAACCCCGAAAAGAGGTTACCGCTGAACCGAAAGAAACCCTTGCTGAAAATAATAACAGCGAAGCACCACATAGTGAGCACAAGGAATACGGCCCGGAATTTGTTAGTGCTATTCAAGAGGAGCTTCTGAAGGTTTTGCAATTGATGGGCTTTCCTTCCGAGGTATCTATCCTGCAGGACGGCAATTCAATTACGGGGCTCATCCAAGGCGACAATATCGAAGGAATTGTCGGCCATGATGGCAAGGTACTTGACAGCCTTCAATATCTTCTCAGAAAAATGCTCAGCAAGAAATTGTCTGAAAAAATAATGCTTTCCCTTGATGCAGGCAATTTCCGGGCAAGTCGAATGAAAGATCTTGAAAAGCTAGGACTTAAACTGGCTGAAGAAGTAAAAGAAAATGGCAAAACAAAATCAATACCTTCCCTAAACCCCTCTGAGCGCCGAATTGTCCATATGGCTCTGCAAGAAGACAAGGACATCAGAAGCAGGAGTGTAGGAGAAGGTCTTTTCAAAAAAATACTTATCTATCGACCAGGTAAAGGCAAAAGAAACTCTCAAGCAAAACGCAGAAAAAACAAGCAGGGGCAGTCAGCAGGATAAAGAGGCACATTCCTGTTCTTGATGAGCTCCGTAGAAGTAAACCACAAAGCCTGACTGGCGCCCACGCACCTAGTTCAGAAAATGAAACACGCAACGGTTCATAGTGATCCTACAATTGCTGCCATTGCTACTTCTCCTGGAAAGGGCGGCATAGGAATTATCCGAATAAGCGGTGATCTTGCGCTTACAATCCTAAAACGTATATTCCAGCCACGACATTCTCAAAAGTCCTTTGCCAGCCACAAATTGTATTACGGCTGGATTGTAAATCCGGAATCAAACAATCCTATAGATGAAGTTCTCGCTACTTATATGCGAGCGCCAAACACCTATACTGCTGAAGATGTTGTCGAAATACAAAGCCATGGGAACTATCTCGTTCTGCAGGAAATACTTCGACTTGTGTTGACTGCTGGAGCTCAACCTGCTGAAGCTGGCGAGTTCACAAAGCGCGCTTTTCTTAACGGGCGCATTGACCTGACTCAGGCAGAAGCTGTTATTGACCTGATTGATGCCCGTACCAGGGAAGGTTTATCTCTGGCCACATCCCAGTTGAAAGGCCGGCTTTATAACAAGATTTCATCCATTCGCGACTCCCTTGTTGCAATTCGTGGTATTATTGAAGTGGCTATTGATTTCCCTGAAGAAGATGTTGAGATAATCAACCCTTCAGCCTTGAAAAAACAACTGACTGTTGAAGTTCAAGAACCTCTGACTGATTTGATCGCTTCAGCTGACCAGGGCAAAATTTACCGAGAGGGTATTTCCGCTGTCATATTAGGGAGGCCCAATGTTGGCAAATCAAGCCTTCTCAATACGCTTCTCCAAGAGGAGCGGGCCCTGGTAACTCCTGTTCCAGGCACAACCAGGGATACCATTGAAGAAGTCATTAATATAAAAGGTATGCCTGTTCGAATTGTGGACACAGCAGGAATCCGCGAAACTGAGGAAACCGTTGAAGAGCTCGGTATCAAAAGGGCCCGTTCAAAGGTCGCCGAGGCAGACCTTGTACTTCTTATGCTTGATATGTCCGAACCCATCACATCGTCTGACCATCACCTGTACGAGAGCATAAAAGAATACAAGGCCAAAAAAATCATCCTACTTAACAAAGTTGATTTGGCACCAGAAAGTGACTTCACCGAATTCGATATATCCTTTCCTGATTATCCGCGCATTGCAATTTCAGCTAAAAATCTTGAAGGTATTGGCAAACTTGAGGATTTAATTTTTTCTGTGATAACAGGAGGCAATGAAATTTGGGACCCGGGACTTTCGGGAGCTCCCAACCTGCGCCACAAAAGTGATCTGATCAACGCTCTGAAAGCTTCTGAAAAAGTGGTGGAAGGGCTTGAATTAAATTTGCCGCCAGATCTTCTTGCTATAGAGTTGCAAACCGCACTTGATCACCTTGGCTATATTGTTGGTGTAACAACTACGGAAGATATTCTGGATATGATTTTTGAGCGCTTCTGTATTGGAAAGTAGGCAGTAAATAGTACTGTCCCGACTGATGTAGATAAGTTTTTGCTATTCTTCAATAAGCTCAATTACTGCTTTCACAAGTTTTTCAGCGCCGTCGGCAATCTGATCCACACGTGCATCAAGCATATAACATGGTGTTGTAACAAGTTTTGCCTTCAGATCAACGGTAATTTCACCATGCGTTGTCTTACGGTGATGAGCACCCATCTTTTCTAGAGTTTCCGCTGTGGTGACATCCTGACCCACAGTCACTTCAACATCACCCAAAATCTTTGCCATAATGACCGGGGCGATGCAAAGAGCACCTATAGGTTTTTTCTTATCAGCCATACTGCGGACTACCCTAACAACTTCTTCATTAATAGAACAGTCTGGTCCCTCAGTTATCCATGTTGAAAGATTTTTTATGACACCAAGACCGCCCGGAAAAATAACCGCGTCTAACGAATCGGCATCAAATTCTTTTAAATCTTTTATCGCGCCTCTTGCAATTCTTGCCGATTCAATAAGAACATTCCTACTTTCCGGCATCTCTTCATCGGTAATGAAATTCAACACATGCCGCTGAGGGACATCAGGCGCAAAACACTGATAATCTGCATTGTGTCGGTGAATTGCCAGCAAGGTCATTACTGATTCATGAATTTCTGCTCCATCCTTGTTCCCGCACCCTGAAAGAACTACGCCAATCTTAATTTTATCATTCATTTCTTTCTCTCATTTTAATTTATCTGAATTATATAGGATCAACAGAAAGATCAAACAGACCATCCGGATATATTTTGAGGGTCTGATAGGACCTTCCAGGTTCTTTCAATTATTTCATCAATCTCTTCAACTGTGGTTGATATCGGCAGCCATAAATATACAATATTACCAAGGGGTCTCAGAATTACCCCCTCTTCCAGGCCTTTAAGGTAAATCTTCCACCCTACTCTTTCTTCAGTACTGAACCCTTCTTTGGTTTCTTTATTCTTAACGAGTTCCAAGGCACTAATCATGCCCAGCCTTCTCAGGTCCCCGATCCATGGAAGATCCAGAAATCTCTCCATCCTGTTGTGCAGGTGGGGTATGGTTTTTTTGAGAAGCTCAAAGGGTTTCTCTTCCTCAAACACCTGCATTGAACCTAAGCCGGCGGAGCAGCCAATTGGGTTTCCAGTATAGGTATGGCCATGAAAAAAGGTTTTCCCTTCAGCGTAGTCGGCATAAAAGGAATGATATATTTCGTCGGTTGTCAACGTTGCAGCCAGGGGCATGACACCACCAGTCAATCCTTTCGAAATACAGAGGAAATCAGGCTCCACCCCCGCATACTCCATGGCAAACATTTTTCCTGTGCGCCCGAAACCCGTTGCTACTTCATCTAGAACAAGATGAATATTATACTGCCCGGCAAGTTCGGCAACTCTCTTCAAGTAGCGAACGGGGTAGACTATCATCCCCCCCGCCGCCTGAATAAGCGGTTCCATTATAATTCCTGCAATTTCGCTGCTTTTTTCTGCTAGAATATTTTCAAGCTGATGCAGACATTGCAGATCACAGCTTTCCTTAATCTGCCCCATGGGACAACGATAGCAGTACGGGGAAGGAATTCTATAGGACTCAAACATCATATCGGCAAAGGCACCGTGAAACTCGCCAACTCCACCCAAACTCATCGTGCCGATAGTATCTCCATGATATCCTCGTTCAATTCCGATGAATTTACTACGCTGAGGATTACCGGTGTGCTGCCAGTATTGTAATGACATTTTAACAGCTATTTCACAGGCAGTTGAGCCATTGTCCGAATAAAACACTCTTGACAGGATTGGTGGTGTAATTGAAACCACTTTCTCTGCCAGGATTATTGCAGGTTCATGTGTTGTCCCTGCTAACAATACCTGTTCGAGCTTTTCCAGCTGCGCATGAACAGCAGCTTTAATAGTCGGGTGATTATGGCCGTGCAAGATACACCACCATGAAGATATTGTATCAAAGTATGGTCGACCTACCTGATCATACAGCATCAGCCCGTCTGCCCGGTCTATAAAGAGCATGTCGCGCTCTTCATAATCCTTCATCTGGGTGTATGGGTGCCAGAGATACTTCCTGCCTTTATCAATTAAGTTCATAATAGCCAAGCTGAATATTTCAAGAGTTGAGGTTGCTGATAATTCAAGGAAGAGTGCTAATCGCTATACTCTAGTATGCGAATTGCCCAATAACACAGAAGAATCTGCAAGATCGCCTCGCTTGAAAGGTGAATAGAATAGTTTTCAATTTACTAATCTTGGTGAAAATTTTCATTTAGAAATTAAATATTATTGGAAGATTCATGCTAAAATATTAGCACAAAAAAAATGAACTCTTTTCTATTCATGAATATTCAGGCTAAACAGATTTAAGATGATAAACAGCCGGGTAATGCCTATACTGCTCAGCGTAATCCAGCCCGTATCCAACCACAAAGCCTTCTGAAATTTCGAATCCGACATAGTCCACCTGAACATCTACCTCGCGCCGTTCTTTTTTATCGATAAAAGAACACACTCGAATTGATGCTGGATTGCGTTTCACAAGGTGTTTCTTCAGGTAATAAAGGGTTTGCCCGGTATCAACTATATCTTCTACAATAAGAATGTCCTTGCCAGAGACATCAAGCTCAATGTCCTTTGTCAGGTTTATATTTCCACTTGATGTACTTTCTGAACCATAGCTTGCGATCCTAACGAAGTCCACTTCAATCGGAACTTTGATTTGGCGAACAAGGTCTGCGGTGAAGATAAAGGCGCCATTTAATACGCCCACTACAAACATTCTGCGATTAGCGTACGCTCTGGTCAACACCTTGCCCAGCTCTTTTACACGGTCACTTATATCACTTGATGAAATGATTTCTTCCATATCTCTCATACAAGTGTACCTTTTTTCATTTTTCAAGAAAAAAAAGAAAAAGGGCCATCCTATTTATGTTTCTTTATTCAGGATGGCCCCTTAGGATTAATAAAATGTGGTGTGTTTTATGGCTGCTCCACAGTTCCCCCGGGAAGGAATCCCACTGTTGCAGACGAGCCGCCACTCCCTGGAACCTGAATGGCAAAGTCATCAAACCAGATATGATTTTGTATATTTGACCCCAAGGCAGCTAATGCCACTTCCGGCGGAAAATTTGTCGCCGGACCACTCGTTGTGCCATATGTAGATATGTTTGTCAGTTTGTCATTTGTACAGATAACTGTATTTGTCCCATCTCCGGGATCGCCAAATTCGTAGCTGCCATTGGTCCAGGCCGGACCTGTTCCTGTGCCGGCTCCGCTCCAACTTACAAGGGTAAAATGGTCATTTGAGACGTTTGTCCCTCCTGTGGCCGGCGGCCAATTAACGGTATTTCTCAGATTACCAACCCTTGTTGTATTGGTCGCTGTTGAGTCACCACTGCCTGTTTCGTTTTTACTGTAATAAAACTGTAATTCATTTACTCTGGTACCTGCAAGTGTACCGCAGTAGCTTGGCGCTGAAGGATTTTCTTTTATTCGCACCATTAAAGTTGGCCAATAGGGAGGTTCAGCTGGGTAATTGTTAGAAGGGCTAGTTCCTGGAAGCTCATAATAGGCGATAGTTTTAAAACTGCTGGGACCTGCTGCTGTATCTCTCCACAGGACCAGGTATGGAGTTCCGGTTGCGAGAATACAATAAGGAGTTGGATCCGCATCACTCCTATGCCTATAGCAACTATTAGAGCTATTATTTGCGGAAGACCCGCTGAGGTATTTATCGGCATAAACATCGATACTCCTATCATTATAATCTTTCAAGTATACTATAGAGATGCCGAAGGAGGTGTTAGTACCACCAGGCTCCCGATGTCTGCGGAAGTACATACTGGCGCCATAACTAATATTAGTTGTAGCTAGAACCTTAACCTGGGCATCATAACTCAGGCCGCCATTCCAGGACCATATCCCCTTAAGCGCATCGCTTATTATGCTTGATGCCGGCAAAACAAAATGATTAGAACCACTTCTTCTTGAAACCACCAAGGCATTCCCGCCCCCCCCAGGTGGCGAGCTGTCAATATCAGCCTCACCATGGACCAAACGGTTGTTGTTGGGCAACCAGTTATCCTTATTGTCCATTGGGTCGGGAGGAATCAGGGGGGTTGATCCGCCACCAAAGTTGCCAATAGCAGAAACCGGCGTCCTGTATACAAGCCTCCGTGAGACAAAGGGGGCATTATTGTCACCAATCTTGCCAATGGAAGTAAGATCTATATATCTCTGTAGAATAACAAGGTCATTGTCTAGCAAACGCAGTGTCCCCAGGCTATCGCTACCTTCCACTATTGAAATGTTCTGTAACTGGTTACCTGTACGAGAAGCATAGCGATACAATGTTGCATTACGCTTAACGTTATTAGTTGCGTCGTTATACACTCTAAAAGTCCCGTTTGTTAACGGAAACAGGCTTAATTCTCCGTCCGTAGTCGCAACAGACAATGTTGTAGCATTCCCATAAGCCCTGGCTGATGGGAAAACGCGTACCCCTGCCGTTCCTGTCGTGCCTGAGATTGTAAAGGTAATATTGCCGCTGGCGGGGGTATAACCACTATAGGTATAAAACCCATCAAAACTGCCCTCGTTAAAAGCTGCAAGGTATCCTGTTACACCAGTTGTAGTAGATACTCCTGACGGCACATTACCAAAAGCATTTGCTACTAGTGAACCGGTTGGAAGTGTATTTGGCGAATTATAATAATACGACTCGACATTAAGATCGAAACTGCCATCTGCGCCACCAGCACCTAATGCATAATTTTTGCCATGCAGATTCGTGAGTACAGTATCGCGGACTTCGCCGGCCCCACCATTTAAAAACTCACTGGCAGCATAGCGAAACCCGGATTCAGCCATATAGTAGGCCTTCATAGCCTGGCTGGCCGTAACCTGGTTCTGATGAGAAGTGGAAAACATGGGCACAATCGCAGCACTTAAAACTGCAAATACAGCCATGGTGATAATCAGACCGATAAGTATGCTTCCCTTCTGTCCCCGGTTATGATTTACTTTTTCAACCATGATGTGACACTCCATACCTGCTCCTTGTATCCCGGCTTAATAGAAAAATATAACTTGCCCAGTTCACCGCTATTCATCTAATTTATTGTCGGCATCGTAAAACAACACGATGCGGACAGGTATTGCGCACGTAATGTATTAATAATTTAGGCCCTGTTTATGACCACGAAACTCATTACGTTTGCATCAATTAATTGGAGCATTTGCGTTTCCCGTATTTCTGGGATTTACAGAAGTTGTGAAACTAAGAGGACCCGCTCCACCTCCGGGAAGATCCAGCGCCAGACTAATAGTTACTTCATTGAGGTCCCTAATATCATCCGTCCCCAGTACCCAGTTGCCAACACTTTTTAAGTATGTGACGTTAAAGCTGTTCACGTAGTCCAACAGGGTATTGCCGTCCAATAATATTTCGGCGCTACCCGTATTATGAGTAATTGTCCTGTTCCCTGATGGAGTTGAAAATGTTAGCGTAACAGGAGGTCCTGAAATACTGGTTATATTGGAGACTTCAACGAGTTCACGGCGCATTCTTTCCAGACCGATCTGAGCCTTTTGGGTCAGGACGGTTGTGTCCTTAACAAACAAATAC
The DNA here is from genome assembly GCA_945787325.1 of uncultured Desulfobulbaceae bacterium. Taxonomy (GTDB): domain Bacteria; phylum Desulfobacterota; class Desulfobulbia; order Desulfobulbales; family BM004; genus CALZHP01. The sequence continues at coordinate 5,118 of CALZHP010000014.1, read as the reverse complement.
CCTTCTAGGCCTTTAACAAGTCCCATTCCTGCAACTACTGCTAATAAAGAAACAAGTATGAGTGTTGCTAACATTTCGATAAGAGTAAATCCTGATTCTCTGTTCACATTCTTCTCCTGTTTACTGGTACCCATATATTTGTTGCCGTCTGTTACTGAGTAAAAAGAACTGTCATATTTTGATCGTTTTTTTCTATCTGCACTTTGAGAATGTCAGTGTTTATTCCGGACTCGGTGCAATCAGTAGTACAGGCAAAGTCAATGTATTTTGTTTGGGCGGTGACTATATATGCAGAATAGTTAGTTTCAATTGCCGACTTGAAATTAGCCAGGTTGAATGAGGGACCCTTTATTGCATCTTTATAGTCCGAAGTGATCTGCTCTATAGCCTCTGAAAGTTCATACTCTTCCTGAAGCCAGTGAAGAGGTACACCGCTTTGCGTTACACCAACCCCCATGAACTGAAAAAGCATCGTGCCAAGAATTGATGCGACAACTAGCGTTACTATGAGTTCAATAAGAGTAAAACCGTCGCGTTCATTAATTATATTCCCTTTTGGTCCTTTCATTTTACAAACCCTGTATTGTCAGTAATGGATATTGTTTGATTAGGGGCGCTCCCTGTTGACGACACCACAATTGTCCTTGGCCCGCCTGTTTGCACTGTTGTGGCAGCCTGATCAGTATAGGGTATTCCCCAGGAGTCATATGAAACGGCAAAGACCGGCATACTGATTTTCCGTGCTGCAAGGTTTAAATCTGTAGAGTCCTCGCCGGGAAGAATTACTTTGGTGTTAAAGTTTCCATCCTTATAAAGCCAGTAGTTGCCCCCAAAACACCGTATTCCCCATATCGAATCGTTGTTCATTGATTTTGCTTGCGCATAACGGAGGTGACCTTTTACAATTTCTGTTTGAGTTTTAAGATCAAAAATATCAGTAGTTGGCCCCCGTGATAGTACTACTGCTCCTACAATACCAATAACTACCATTACCGAAATAACCTCAATTAGGGAGAATCCTTTTTCGCCCTGAAATGTTTTTTTCATATTCGATATCCTCTGGGCCCAGTAATATGCCCCTGGCATTGATCAATCATTTTCTCAAGAAGTATTCCGAATACTACGCCAATACATATAATAAGAGCACTCAGAATAATCGTGGCTGGAATGCTGGATATAACAAGAACCGCCAAACCATTTAGAACAGCAAAACCGACATAAAAGATAATGCCAAGCCTTGCTGCTTTAATCGCCTTGCTCCCTCCTGAAAAGAGGACAAAAGACAAGGTAATAAATAGTATGGCTGTAACAAGAGCCACCCACGGCTGCATCCATATCCACTGGATAAGATTTTTTTCTAAATGTATATTTCTCATACCTGCTTTAAGCATCAAACCAAATACGAGATAAAAAATTCCTGTAACTAAAAAACAAAAAGAACACTCTGTCCTGGATACAGGCCCAGATGCTCCTAGAATTCCACCCAAAATAGTGCTTTTAGCCTCATCGTGATGGATATTGCTAATACGGCACATCACCTGCCCTGTAAAATTTTCAGGTGGCTGCACGGTTTTTTCGTATTTCATTGCATTAATAATGTCTTGATATTCTTCCATATTTAAACCTAGGTTTCTGGGTTTACGGACATAGTCTTTACTACATATACAATTGGGATTAGAAAAAAGTCACAAGGAGGGTTATTTTATTACAGGGAGGGGGGGATTATTCTTTTTGTTTCTGGTTTTTGAGTCACAATAAAGTGCGTAATTCCTCTAAACCACGATACACTCGCATCTTTGCAGCACTCAGTGAAATGCCAAGGACTTCAGAAATATCTTCAAATGACATGTCTTGATAAAATCGCAATACGATAGCCTCACGCATATCCAGTGATATTTGCTGCAAACAGGAGTTAATTTTTTCAGATTCTTGAGCCTTGCCAACAATTTTTTCAGGATTGTTTGCTTCATCCCAGATCATTGATTTTTGCGGGTTATCGGCATAAGCATGAACTTTCTTTTTCAGGTAATTCTTGACTAAATTCAAGCAGATGGCATAAAGCCAGGGGAAAAACCTTCTGGAGGTATCAAAACTTGAGATTGACTGGTATGCTTTAATAAATGCTTCCTGCGACAGATCAGCTGAGTCTTCATAATTTACAGTCATTCTGTATGCGAGGTTAAATATCGGCCCTTTATAATGTTCAACAATAGCCGTATAGGCCAAATGGTCACCTTTCTTTATAGCTAATATGAGTTCTTTCTCTTTTTGTTGATCCATCAGCACTCTGATTATTGTAAATAAATGTTTTATACCTTTGTAATTAAGTGCTCATTGTATATATAATTAACGCCAAATTTTATCTCATTTTCAACTAAATACTATCTAATCGAAACAATTGATGATTACCAGCAAAGAAGGTTTTAACATTCACACCAAATGGCAGCTTCAAGGATCTGGTGGGTATATTTTCTCATTCATAACACTCTTCATCGCTCTCATACTAATTTACAGTAACAGCTTTAATGGAACCTGGATATTTGATGATCTCAATAATATTGTTGATAATCCTAATGTCCATGTAAAATCATTCCATTGGGAAGATATTAAAAGGTCTTTCTATGGAATGGATACAAGCCATAAAAAAATCAGTAGACCTCTCTCCTACCTTACTTTTGCTCTAAACTACCTTTTGGGGGGGAAAGAGGTTTTCGGCTACCATGCGTTCAATTTTATCACTCATTACTTGACTGCTGTTTTTCTTTTTCTGCTTATCTATAACACCCTTCAGCTTCCACTTTTTGAAGACCAGTATAAAACAACAGCATACCCTATTGCCTTGCTAAGCACATTCTTGTGGGCAACACACCCAATACAGGTCACTGCTGTAACTTACATTGTTCAGAGGATGGCCAGTATGGCAGCTCTTTTTTACATTATGAGCATGTACTTTTATTCGAAAGCCCGGTTGTCCAAAGAGCGCGTCCAGCGAATACTATTATATTCCGCATGCTCCATCGCAGCTTTATGTTCTTTTGCCAGTAAAGAAAACGCTGTAATGTTGCCGCTGACCATCTTGTTTTTTGATCTTTTCCTGATACAAGGTGTATGCAAAAAAACTGTTAAGAAGAACTTGCTGTTTTTTATAGCCCCTATTCTGGTATTGATGATAATTGGATTCAGTCACGCTAATTTCTCAGCAATAATCGATGGGTATAAGCTGAGGCCTTTTACTTTAACTGAACGTCTTCTTACTGAACCAAGAGTGATATTTTTTTATATTACTCTTTTACTTTATCCGCTTTCTTCCAGGCTTGCTTTTCTGTATGATTTTCCTGTCTCAACAGGCTTATATGAGCCCTGGACCACCCTGCCGGCCATTATCCTTATTATTGCTATTCCTGTTATTGCACTCTTTATGGCACGCAGACATCCTCTTATCTCCTTCTGTATTCTCTTTTTTTTCCTCAACCACTTGATAGAGGGGTCTATATTACCCCTGGAAATTATCTATGAGCACCGGAATTATCTGCCCTCCATGTTTTTCTTCGTTCTCATTGCTGTTTTTCTCTTTTCACTCCTGAAATATTTTGCCTCCAAAAAAACTATACAAATCGGCTTAATTTTCATGATCTGCTTTGTAATAACAACCCAAGGGCATACTGCTTACATGCGCAACAAGCAATTCAGAAATGAAAAACTTTTCTGGTTGAATATCCTGGCCAAGTCACCGAATCTCAGCCGCGCCCACGGAGAAATAGGCAGACTTCTCCTTTCCGAAAGAAACCGAGTTGCAATTGTTGAACTCTCAGAGGCATTAAGGTTAGAAAATTATGCAAACCTCTCTGAAAAAGTAATTTATCATTACAACCTTGGCTCTTATTATTTGATGATAAATGAAGACTCAGAAATGGCCCTTAAGCATTTTAGGGAGGCGCAGAAAACTGGAGAGAGTAATGATGTTTATGCTGGCATTGCTGTAGCCATGCTTCACAAAGGGGAAATAGAACTTGCCCGTGAGAATATTATGAAAGCCATTTCAAACACTCCTCATTTAGCAAATTACCACAGCAACTTTGCCCTCATTCTCCTAAAAGAAGGTAAGTACAAAGACGCAATTAATGAAAGCCTTACCGCTTTGGAAAAATATGGTTATAACCAAATTCAAACAATGCGCATCCTTGCAGAAGCTTATCGCCAAGAAGGAAACAACAATAAGGCATTGTATTATTTGAACAAAATTCTTGAAGAGCAGCCGAAAGATATTATCTCAAATTTTGCTCTTATTGAGATATATGGCCTTACAGGTGAAAAAGAAAGATTGAAAAATACAATTAGTCAGCTTCTAAGTGAACAAAGCATTGATAACATCATTAAAGAACTGAATAAACTTAGCAAGAAAAGCTTTTTTATTGCTTATTCACCCGATAATAAAACAATTCTATCATATGTTAACAACCACAAGGAAGACTAATTGTAAGAAAATTCAAATATAGCCTAGAAAAAAAGAGGCGAAAATATCAATTGTTATGAAAGCAAGACGTCTCCATATATATTTCGAGTAACGAAATATATAAAGTTTATCACTACTGAAGTATAAGCGTCACTGCAGGTGCGGTTGTTGCTGCTCCAACTGTCAATACAAACCTGGCTGTAGAGCTGCCATTTCGTAAACTATAAGTAATTGCGGTAGTTCCTGCACCGGTCCATGTCCCGGCAAAATCAGTATAAGCGGCCTGAACGTCAGGTACACCTACGAGACCCAGGTCGTCAAAGTTATCAACATCTCCAGCAAGAGCCACACCGTTATTCTCCAGCATGGATTTAGAGAAAACCATACCTGCCCTAGATTTCATGTCATTAAGTGCAACATGAAGTGATTTTTTCTCGGTAGCTTCCTGCATATCAAAAAATTTTGGGATAGCAACCGCAGCTAAAATTCCCAATATTACCAGTACTGCAATTATCTCAATCAAGGTAAAGCCCTTGTTGTTCTTGGTATTGGCTAAAACATTTGAATTTGAATTATACCAATATCTTTCTCTCACTTCCCAAATACACATGTACTGGCAGAGCATATTTACTAGAGTAACCATCTAACTTTATAAAAGAAAATAT
>CALZHP010000013.1 GCA_945787325.1 uncultured Desulfobulbaceae bacterium | reverse complement strand
CTGCGATCTTTAATTGTCTGGTATGTATCAAAAAATTCGGAAAGAATATGAATGGAATCAACAACGGCAATCGGCATCAGGAATATGGGAATCATGGAGCTCATGATATGAACGGTATTGCCTGTCCCTATCAGGAGGCCCATGGTGCATATAACCGTAGCCATGGCGATGATCATTGGTGAAATGATCATGTTGACTTTCCTGAAAAACAGGAGCATCAGTATAAAAATGGCAAGCATGGCAAGGGGTGCTGAAACAGCCATCTGTACAAACATTTCAACACCAAATGTATCTTCCGCTACCGGTAGGCCGGTTATATAGTATTGCTCATCACCTTCGGGCAGAGTTTCGATTTTTTCAAGTAGGCGTTCACGGACATTATAAGCAAAATCTTTTGAGGTAATAGGCAAGTAAATGGCTATCGCCTGACCGTCTTCTGAAACAAGTGTGCCCTTCAGAAGGGGGTTCGACATGGCATTATCGCGTATCTTAAGCGCTTCCTCCTGTGTGGTCGGAGCTTCTTTCATAAGCCATTCAAACCGCACCTGGCCCTTGCCAGCCTGTTCTATATTATCAACAGTTCCCGGGGCGATAACATTTCTCGTAACTACTTTTCGCTGCGGATCGTCAGGATCTTCCAGGGTTTTTGCAAACTCTGTCAAATCATGGACTTGCTTTAGTGTGGCGGGATTAAATACGCCATCCTGGTGTTTATCGTTGACAATGCCCAGGACCACGACATCATGAAGTTCAAACTCTTTCTTGGTCTGATTGTGGAACACCCGCACGGCTTCATCTTCTGAAAGCATGTTCTCAGGGTCGGTATCAACCTTTACCATGCTCATCATGGCACCGAGAACCAGTGTCATTAAGACAATTATGGTTACGACTATTTTGGGCTTTTCAATTGAAAAGTTAACAATTTTTCTTCCAAGCTTCATTATTTCCTCAATGATATAAGTTTATAACTTATTTAAATTATTAATTATGATCGTAATGATAAAATGTTAACAGAACAGGGCTTGGAGTGTGCCCATAAGCTTAACCACTCTCTTGTCGGCTATGCGGTTATAAATAAAGTTTGCATCTTTACGTGACTCGACAATCCCTTGATTTCGTAAAATTGTAAGGTGCTGGGAAACATTGGCATTTGTAGTCTCTACCTGTTCACGAATGTCTCCCACAGTCATTTCTCCGTCTTGAAGAAGACAGAGTATTTTCAGGCGAAGCGGATGTGATATTGATTTTAACAAGGCCGAAACAGCCTCAACTTTTTTTTCCAGCATGTAATCCTCCCAAATGGTATTTAAGCATTAAATTAAATACTAAAACACTTGGTGTCAAGAAAATTTTTCAAGCTAAAAATATGATGCTCAAAGGGTAGTGATTTGAATTCTTGTATTATTGAATGTTTTCGCAATCAAAGAGGTTATTACATTTACAATAATTAATACCTTTTCCAATCTGTTTGAAGAATAATATTCATGACGGAATAAGCATAACAATGGACAGATTGTCGCATGCACGCATTTGATTTATAAGAGATAATGAAAAGAAACCACGGGGTATAGCAGCTTGGGAAATGCATAACAAAAAAAATACTATAATGATAACATCGGTGGTATTTCTAGATCTTCAATATACATTATCAATATCAATAAAAGGTATAGTTAAGTAATTCATGAATAATATTAAAGCAGTCATTTTTGACTTGGACGGTACCCTTATTGATTCTTCTCAGGATCTGGCTACAAGTGTTAATTACACATTACGCCAACTCGACCTTCCTGAAAGATCGTTAGGTGAGATTGAGAGCTTTGTTGGTGATGGCGTACAGAAACTTATTGTGCGCTCGCTGGGTGAGAAGCATGAAGAGTACCTTGAAAAATCCCTGGATATTTTTTCAAAACATTATGGAGATCATTGCACGGATAAAACGACTCTGATTCCAGGAATTTCAAGTTTGCTGGATAAGTTGTCCGGTCAGTATATGCTTGCCGTGGTCACCAACAAAAGTTCTAAATTTACTTTAAAAATTCTTTATTTCCTTAATATTGACCACTACTTTCAGGAAATAATCGGCGGTGACACTCTTTCTGCCAAAAAACCCGACCCCGTTGCCATACATTATTTGGCAGATAAATGGAGTCTGAATACGGATGAAATTGTCATGGTAGGTGATCATGCCACCGATATTCAGGTTGGAATCAATGCCGGATGCCGAACAATTTTTTATGCAAACGGTATTGGTGAAGCCCGTGGCCTCACAGCGGACAGGGTTATATGTTCCATGTCGGACCTGGTAAGCAGCATTGATAGTTTGTAACTTTTCAAGAAGTCAGATCGAGGATAAACTATAAAATGCATAGATTGTTTGTGGCAGTTGATATACCTGAAAGTGCAAAAGATCAGCTCAGCAGGATGAGTTTCGGGTTGCCTGGTGCCAGGTGGATTGATAAAGAGCAATTGCACCTGACATTACGTTTCATTGGGGAGGTAGACGGCGGAACATTCCTGGATATCAGGGAATCTCTTGAATCTGTGAGGTTAGAGCCTTTTGACATTCAACTGAAAGGAATTGGCTACTTTCCACCCAGAAAATCACCAAGAGTACTCTGGGTAGGAGTGGAAAAAAGCGACTCACTTCTTATGCTTCGAAATAGAGTCGAGTCTGTTCTTGTCAAAACAGGTCTCCCGCCTGAGGGCAGGAAATATTCTCCCCATATCACGATTGCCAGGCTGAAAAATACCCATTCTTCAAAAGTAGGTAACTTTATTTCCATAAACAGCCTGTATGAAAGTGAACAGTTTCAGGTGAATGAATTTTATCTATACTCGAGCACCCTAACAAGCAAAGGGGCAATACATACTATTGAGGCAGCCTACCCACTTGAAAAATAAACTTTGATAATATGTTCATTCTGCCCGACGAACTCTTACCAAAAAGCCGGTATTGTTTTTCCATATTAGTAGAATTTTCCTGCAAATGGTGCCTGAATTCCGGAAAACCCGCAAGTTACAATATCGATCATATAATTGTATGCGGCCAATTTGCTGTTATCATTTGATATTATTTGTTTGTGGAGTTTCTGGCGCATTTATTGCTTCAAATTGATTTTGTTGCAATCATATTGCGAAATTGGACGAGAGGTCAGTGGGCCAGCAGTTTGCTTGAAAGTCAATCTGATTTAACAGCGATTACATAATTGTCCAAACTATGAATTTAAAAATAAGAAAGATGGGGAAAGAATGATATGTTTGTGGGAAAAAATTATCAAGACCATCAGCCATTGAGTTTAATACAGAAGGTTGTCGTACTATCATTCATATTAGTTGCTGGTTGGTATTTGAACTGGAGGTTAACAGTATTCAACCCAGATGCCCCAATCTTTTCTCTTATTTTCTACCTGGCTGAATTATTTGGCTTTGTAACAGCTTTATTACATATATTTATGCTTTGGAGATTGACAAAACACCATTCTCTTCCTGCAGAAAAAGGGCTTTCAGTAGATGTCTTTGTGCCTACTCTTAATGAGCCTGTGGACCTTATTCGCAAAACCCTGCGTGCAGCACAAAATATGGATTACCCCCATGAAACCTGGCTCCTTGATGATGGAAATCGTTCCGAGATGAAGGACCTCGCTAAAGAACTGGGTTGCGCCTATATTATGCGAGAAAAGAATTCTCATGGTAAAGCAGGCAATTTAAATAATGCACTCGAAAAAAGTAACGCAGACTATATAGCCATATTTGACTCGGACCACGCCCCAAAACGTGATTTCTTAACCAAAACTCTTGGTTACTTTCGTAATAAAAATGTTGCTTTTGTACAAACTCCCCAGGATTTCTATAACCTGGATTCCTACCAACATCGTTGGCGAAAACAAGGAAAATTGCTATGGACTGAACAGTCATTATTTTTTCGTGTTATCCAGCGTGGTAAAGATTATTGGAATGCTGCTTTTTACTGTGGGAGCTGTGCTATCCTGCGGAGATCCGCATTGGATAAAATAGGTGGTTTTGCAACTGGAACAGTTACAGAAGACCTACATACTTCTCTGCGTCTGCACAAGCAAGGATTCAAATCGGTATACCATGCTGAATCATTGGCATTCGGTCAAGCAGCACTATCACTGGAACCATTTATTACACAAAGAGTGCGCTGGGGTGCAGGTGCGATGAATGTTTGGCGCGAGGAGGGTATAGTTACCGCGAAGGGACTTACTATCCCACAGCGACTATGTTACTTAGCATCTGTACTCACATATTTCGAAGGATGGCAGAGATGCTTGTTTTATATTGCACCTGCAATAGTTTTGCTTTTTGGTAGTCTGCCTATAGCAAGTTTGAATGGGGAATTTCTGATACACTTTATCCCTTTTTACTTGTTGGCCTATTGGACTTTTGAAGAGACCAGCCGTGGTTATGGTAACCTTTTCTACATTGAACAATATAATATGGCGCGATTTGGAGCCTTTATGTGGGCTACCCTTTGGTTTTTCAGGAAGCAGCGTCACTTTAGGGTTACACCGAAGATAAACAATGGTCGAATATGGGCTGATCGATATCTCACTCCACAGTATATTGTGTTTATTGCTAACCTCGCTGCTATATTTATGGGGCTTTACTACTTGAATGTTGGTTCACACCTTTCATTTGGAGGTATTGCTGCCAATATATTTTGGGGTAGTGTTAATTTCATGTTCTGTGCTTTGATGTTGGCATTTACATTTCAGCAACCCAGGCGGAGATCGGAATATCGTTTTCCAGTTCCACTACCAGCAAGGATTAGTGTCAATAATAAATCACAACATGAGCCTTACTGTATTGGAATGGTTCAAGATTTATCCACAAAGGGATTTCGCATGACCTTACCAAATATTGAACCAAAAGATTTGTATAATAACCGATTATCAGGCATGATTTTTCTTCCAGATGGTCCTTTGCCATTTAAGGTTGATGTAAAAAGCACCCAGCAAACTAAGAGCTTAAAAGATCAAGTGAATATTGGTTGTAGATTTTTATGGGACTCCTCACCCGATCCAAGGCTTGAGCTATTATTATATGGTTCAGATCTTCAGTGGAGGCTTCACGGATTAGCAGAAAAATCTCTCACACCTGTTCAGGTACTCACTTCTTTATTTAGTAAAAACTCGAGCAGTCGATATATTGATTTAAAAAAATTAACACCTGTTCTATGCAAAATTAATGGGGATAATGCTTCAGAACATTTGTTGGGCATGGCAACTCCGGAAACATTACGGCATAACGCCAAGCTTGTATTGTTTTCTAGAGTTGCACCACAATCTACAATTGATATTTATAATATCGGATCAGGGAACGAATATTGGCAACGACACCGAATTAGCGATATCGAGCAAATTGATGGTCCGCAATCCCCCATTTTTATAAGCAAGCTTACGAGGAAGGAGGACGTAACTGATGCAGTCAATAAGGATTTTATTCATTATAATACTACTGACAGGTTTTTCTGCCCAGGTATCGGCGTCGCAATACCTCTGGCTGTCAGGTATAGAAATTAGCGAAGATTCTTCGTACGCATATCTGGGCAATATTATGCCTATTGGTTCAAGCAGTCTTGGTGATGGGTATAGCATGCGTTTATGGGTGGACTATTTGGATTATCACTATGATTCTGATGGCCTTGAAGTGCGTGCTAAAGCACCGGGTGTTGAAGCCTCTATTGGGCACCAGTGGCCTGTATCTAATGGCACAGTTGGTGTATCTCTTGGACCAAGTTATCGTGATACAATGCTTACACCATCAGACGTCAAAAGCTCTGTTAAGGGTTCACAGTGGGGCGCGAAGTTCCAGCTGGAAGCAACGAACCGTGTAAATAATTGGCAAGGAGAACTAATAGCTTCTTATATTGGAGGACCGGAGTCATACTGGGGGAGGGCACGTCTTACATATCTTACCGCTCGGGGATTAATGCCCGGTATTGAATTAATCGTACTTGGTGACCCAGAATACCGTGCCACGCAATATGGAGTGTTGTTGGGCAATATAAAACTTGGAACTAAAAAAACCTTAGCGGTCAAATTAGGTATACGTCATAATTCGGGCGGTAATAATGATATATACACAGGTTTCGAATTTAGTTTTTAGAGTACATATATATTTTAGGATTACCACCGTGCAGGTTATTGATTGATGTGTCAGGATACACACTTGCCATCATGTATAGCAAAATTTTGATGCTATTTTCAGCGTTGTCCTGAGGCATAAAATATTTTTACAGAGTGTATCATATCATCAATTGCCAGTCGACCCATACAATAGCCATTTTTTTCTGATCAGCAGTTTTTCCAGCTCAACTGCCACAAATATGAGGGTGGAAACCGCGAGACTGACACATAGTTCGAGCATTGTGAGCGGTCTTGTATGAAAAATGTTCTGCAGTGACGGCACATAAATAATCGAAAGCAGTGTTTTTTCTTAAAACCGACCACGTCTACCCCCATCACCTGAAAAGGGTTTATTTGCAATTAATTTTTTGCATTAGCACAACAGAATGAGCGGCAATTCCTTCCTCACGGCCAACGAAGCCCATATACTCTGTAGTACTTGCCTTCAGGTTAATCACATCAGCTGACACTCCGCACGCCTGAGCAAGATTTTTTTTCATTTTCTCAAAATAGGGGCCAAGTTTTGGTTTCTGGGCCAGAACAGTAACATCTGCATTTATCAGCTTGTATCCATTTTCAACAGCAATCTTCATCACTTCCCTGAGCAGCCCGATACTGTGAGCATCTTTGTATGACGGATCAGAATCGGGAAAGTGTTTGCCAATATCACCGCACCCCAGGGCACCGAGCAGTGCATCGCAAAGGGCGTGTGTAAGTACATCAGCGTCTGAATGACCGAGAAGGCCAAGATTGTGAGGAATGGTCTCCCCACCAAGGATAAGTTTCCGATCCTTTACGAGTTGATGAGCATCATAACCATGTCCAATTCTTACATTGTCTACAATATCACTTAGGGGGTTGTGTTTTTTGTGCATAGCTATTGCTTCTGCAAGAGCAATGTCTTCCGGATGGGTAATCTTTATGTTTTTTTCAGAACCCGTAACTATAGTGACAGGATACCCTATGTGTTCAAGAAGCGATGCTTCGTCGGTTCCGACAAAATCGTTTTTCTGTGCTGTATCAAATGCCTTTTGTAATATCTCTACTCTGGCAGCCTGGGGGGTCTGTGCCTGCCACAGCATATCTCTGTCTATTGTGCTGCTGACGGTATTGCTTTGTGAGACTTTTTTAATGGTATCTTTTATGGGAATCGCAGCTATGGCAGCACCATGCTGTCGGGCAGTCTGCAGGCAGGATTTTATTAGGGATGGCTCAACAAACGGCCGTGCGGCATCATGAACCAGGACAGTATCAATGTTATCGGGCAGGGCATCGAACCCGGCTTTGACGGAATCCTGCCGCAACCGGCCTCCGTTAATTACAGTCAGTTTATCACTAAGTCCGAAATCATCGACAAATTTTTCTGCTTGCTCGCGGAAATCTGGAGAAACTACAAGTATGATGGTGTCAATTTCTGACACCTGTTGAAAAGCCTTAATGGTAAATACGAAGACAGGGGTGCCGTCCAATTCGTATAACTGCTTCGGGGTGGTGAGCCCGGATCGGGAACCACTTCCCGCAGCAGCAATAATTGCTGCGGCTTTATGCATTTTGTCGGACTATCACCTTTAGTTTTAATAAAAAATGGAGCGAGCTGTAAGCCGGATTCTGTATTCGCCGAAAGCGAACCATGATCATTTATCTGGGACACCGGTCGCCCGGCACCTCCTGCAACCTACCCGGAAACATTGGACGGGCAGTCCTCAAACGTTTCCCTATTTGGTCTTGCACCTGGTGGGGTTTACCATGCCTTTCATGTCATCATGAAAGCGGTGAGCTCTTACCTCGCCTTTTCACCCTTACCCGCCTGAGGCGGGCGGTATATTTTCTGTGGCACTTTCCCGGGGTTGCCCCCGGTTCGCGTTACGAACCACCCTGCCCTGTGGTGTCCGGACTTTCCTCTCCGATTTGAATCGGAGCGATCATGCGCCCGCTCCAAAAATCAATAGCCTTTTAGCAAATATTATGGTTCTTTTTTTGTACTTTTTTCGTCAATTGCCCGATTAGCCAACTGATCCGCGCGTTTGTTTTTTTCACGCCGTACGTGTGTAACTTTATAAGATTCGAACTGGTCTAGCAGTTTTTTTACTGCGAAAAACAGTGGTTTAAGTTTTTCGTTTTTAACCTTATACGCACCCTCTATCTGCTTAACAATAAGTTCTGAATCAAGATGGCACACTACTTTTTTTACACCGAGATTCAAAACTTCTGTGAGCCCCAGGAGCAATGCTTTGTATTCAGCGACATTATTGGTGCAATTTCCCAGATAATAACATCCAGCATAAATTTCATCGGCCTGCTGGTCCTGAATAGAAAAGCCGGCTCCCGCTTCTCCGGGGTTACCCCTCGCGGCACCGTCAGTGAAAAGGTAAAAATTTTCTTTCTTATCAATCTGTTTTCTGACAGGGGAAAGAGATTTATCATTCAGTTTCGTTGCCGGTTTTTCCTGTGACCCTGTTTGAAGAATTGTCGCAGCCTCTTTCAGGCATTTTCTTACAAAAGAAGGTTTCAGTTCTGGGAACATTAAAAGTAAATCACCATCAGAAAGCTTTATCCCCAAAACGTCAATAATAGCGGCAAGCTGCAAGCTGGTAAAATTTTTTTCGGGACGTAGACTCACTCCTTATCTGTCTCCGGCAGGTAGTAAAGAATTCGCTGGCATGTAGGGCAGGTTATCAGCTTGTCTCCCCTTAGTATATCGTTAAACTGTTGGGGTGGTATATTCATGAAGCAGCCCTGGCAGGTCGCATCAGTGACACCAACCACGGCTTTTCCATTTCTTCTTATGCGCAGGGCATCGTATTTTTTCAGAAGACCTGTTTTCACATCATTAGCTTTTTTATCCCTGCTTTTAGCGATAACATCAATTTTACGGTTTACTTTTGAGGCAAGAGTTTCAAGCTTCGTTGCTTCATCCTCAAGCTCTTTTTCTTCACTTTCGCATAGGTTACCTTCTTCAGTCATTATTTTCGTGAGGCTTTCGATCTGTTCCATCAGCTGGACAATTTCATCCTCTCTTTCTTTATTAGCCTTTTTCCCGTCTTCAATTTCTTTGAGAAGGCTCTGGTATTCCCTGTTCGTCTGCACCTGCATCATTTTAGACTGACGCTCTTTGATACGGCTTAGCTCATCAGTAAGCTCTGTATCAAGTTCTTTGCGTTTTGCTTCTGCAGATTCAACTTTTGCCTGCAACTCCTGAATTGCAAGCTGCCGCTCATTGTATGATGTTTTTCGCTTTTCCAGCTCCGCCTGCTCCGAATTTATTTCCGCATCCAGAGTGGCTATTTGTAGATCAATATCCTGTAGTTCCGTCAGTTGTTTTATTTCTGCGTTCAATGGCTTGTCTCCTTAACAAATACTGTTACAATAAATGATCAGCTATTCGGTTATCTTGTAATTGATATAACTGAAAAGGGTTTTTCTGTTTACTGGTTATAAAAACATCTATGTCTAATCCTTTTGTTGAAAAGGTTTTTTGAAGTATTGCTTGCAGGGCCGGAACTACCGGATATTCAGTAGCATAATGCCCGGCATCTATTATGCAGAAACCGTTTGCTTCTGCCCAGCGAGCGGTGCTGTGTTTTACTTCACCTGTCACATAGACCTGGGCTCCCATATCATAAGCGGATTCAGCCAGGTCGGAGCCGCTGCCGCCACAGAGGCCGACAACGTTGATTTTCTCAGGAAGCTTACCTGTTATATTTACAGAACTGAGATCAAGCGTACAAAGCAGGTGTTTGATGAAATCTTCGGACGACATGGGATCACTAAGATGCCCAAGGCGTCCGAATCCAACCATGTTGTCTGTACCCCCGTCAGCTTTTCTAGTGATGGGTTCTGTTTTCACGAGGCCTATTGCTGATGCAAGAGCGTCATTCACACCCCCTGTGGCCTGGTCAAGATTTGTATGACAGCCAACAACCGAAATGGTATTTTTTATGGCCAACCGTAAAAAACGGCCCACAACCTGATCGGTGCGGACCGCTTTTAAGGGATGAAAAATCAAGGGGTGATGGGTAACAACAATTTCGGCACCGACCCCTAGAGCTTCATCCAGTATTGCCTCTGTGGGGTCGAGGGCAATTAGGATTTTAGTTACCACCTGGTCTGGATTACCAACCATCAAGCCGACATTATCCCATGTTTCCGCAAGGGAAAATGAAGCAATGTCTTCAAGGATGGCAAGGAAATTTTTTACTGTCAGGCTCTGGGCCATTTTTTACTTGCCGACTTTTTCAAACAATAATTAAAAAAGGTGCAATCAGATTCGTGATGCACCTTTTCCCTACAAACTCTTGGTGGTAACTACAGGCTTATTTGTTGTCAGCCACCCGTTGTTTTTTTCAGTATCTGGGGCAGCACCCCTGTATGTTTTAAACTGTATGGATTTTTTTTTCTGATGAATCATTAAAAATAGCCAACCATTCATTTGCTTAAGTGAAATCATCAAGTAACAAAGGCATCATTTTGTCAACCATGGTATTACCTGTGCAACCAGACACTTAAAATACTAAAACCCCCGTGAGGTTCTGGGGGTTGACTTTAATAATTTTAATGTATCGGATAAAATGCATCTGCATACTTTTTTACACCACAAATTGGTGGGCCTACCTGGACTCGAACCAGGGACCGACCGGTTATGAGCCGGTGGCTCTAGCCAGCTGAGCTATAGGCCCATTTCAGTTTGTTTAATTTCACATTATAACTGTAATATATTTTTTTTGTCAATTAATAACTGGTAAGTTAATTGCTTGTTTCTTTAAAAGTTAACAAGTTTATTTATCTGAATAGTCGGTAAAAACAGACATAAGAGGCAGGATATTGGTCTACAATAATCTTCTCTATTTACTTGTAGTCATACTCATATTTTCGACTAACAGCATACCGGCCGAGCCTGTAGTCTCACTGCAGTATGCTTTTCTTGTTTTTCTGATTAAGGCATTTCTCTATCACCGCTGGACACATTTTACCTATTCGGGATCCCGAACAAATACAGAAAGCGCTTATTTTGCTGCTGAACAGAAGTTTTCGATACTGGCAATAGTGATGTTTGCCATTGATGTGTATGTGCTTGACTGCAAATATTACCTGTCCAGGATACCTTTAACTGATCTTGTTCCTTCTTTAGTAAACCTAGCGGGACTTGTTCTTTTTTTCACGTATCTCAGCATTATGTGGGGGAGCTCTCGAAGAAGTTATTCGGTAATTTTTGGCAAGCCCTATACAACCTGGCGATTTATTTTATCCAACATAAAAACAAATCTACCCATAGTGCTTCCATGGATTTTTATAACCCTATTCTTTGACCTTGTTCAGCTCATCCCGTTTTTACCACTGAAAAAACTTATGGCATCCCAATGGGGTGAACTATTGTTGTTTGTCCTTTTTTTATTATTCCTAGCTATAGCTTTCCCGTCGCTAGTCAAAAAACTCTGGGGCTGTACTTCCATGCCGTCCGGTCCATTACGCAGGCACATAGAAAGCTTTTTTAAAAAGGAGAAATTTTCTGCCGACATCATGTTGTGGCCCTTGTTTGAAGGACGGGTTCTAACGGCCGGAATAATGGGTATTTCCAAAAGGTTTAGGTACCTTCTCATCACACCTGCTCTTATTAATACTTTGGACCAGGAAGAACTTGACGCAGTTATCGCTCATGAAATGGGGCATGTTAAAAAACATCATCTCCAGCTGTATCTTATTTTTTTTCTAGGGTTTGGAGTTCTGCTCGGCCTTGTTGCCAATCCTTTGCTGTATATTCTCCTCAATTCAAACTTTTTTTATAAGGTTATAAATATAACCAATAAAGATCCCAATACCATCCTGGCATTCTGGGGAACATTGTTACTGTTCTTTATTATGGTCATTTATTTTCGATATATTTTCGGTTTTTTTATGAGAAATTTTGAAAGGCAGGCAGACCTTCATGTCTTTAAGGTTTTGGGAAACAGCAACGCGCTTATTAGATCGTTTGAGAAAATTGGCAGGATAAGCGGAACCAGGGATAAGCCAAGCTGGCATCATTTTGGTATTGGGCAGCGTATTAATTTTCTTATGAAGTGTCAGCAGAATCCGGCCCTGATCAGAATGCATGATTTCAAGGTTTACACAATTTTATTTCTGTTCCTTGTTTCAATGGTTGGCACTGGCTGGTTTGTCAAAGAATTACCTGTTGAGTTACTGAGCAGTCATGCAGAAATAAAATTTACGGAAGCTGTTCTTGAGCAGCGAATTCGTCAGGAACCTGATAATGCACTCTGGTACCGTCTGAAGGGTGATATTAAACAGGAAAAAATGGAAGACAGGGAATCTTTAATGGCATACAGCAAAGCCCTTGCCCTTGCCCCTTCTGACCCAGATATTCAGAATAATTTTGCCTGGCTGTTGTTGACAACCGAAAAAAAAGAATTACGTGACCCGGTTAAGGCAATGTCTCTGGCTATGTCCGCCGCAGACCAAAAGCCTGAAGGATATATACTTGACACGCTGGCAACGGCCCACTGGGCCAATGGCTCTATTGATGAGGCAGTTTATTTTGAAAGGCAGGCTTTGGCAGCTGACCCGCCGAATCGAAAGTATTACCAGGAGCAAATGGAAAAATTTATGGAAATGAAATGGTCGGAAAATTAAATGAATTCAACCTCATAGATTTATGTCTTTAATACTCGTAACAAATGATGACGGAGTCAATGCTCCTGGAATTAAAGTCCTTTACAATGCAATGTTAGAGCTTGGCCGTCCGGTAATTATAGCGCCAGCTCAGGATAATAGTGCAGCAAGCCACTCACTGACAATGGACAGGCCTCTTAGGGTAAAAAGTATTAAAAGGGATATTTATGCAATTGACGGAACACCTACTGACTGTGTGACTCTCGGGATTGGTAAAGTATTGGAAGATTTTCCTGCGCTTGTGGTTTCCGGTATAAATTCTGGCGGAAATCTAGGAGATGATGTCAGTTATTCGGGAACTGTTTCTGCTGCTATTGAAGGAACAATGCTGGGCGTCCCATCCATGGCAATTTCTCTGGCCGGGGAACAGCCTTTTTATTATGAAACCGCAGCCGAAATAGCCAGTAAGCTTGCCGCAAAAATTCTAAACAAGGGCTTGCCGCGTGACGTTCTTCTTAATGTTAACGTGCCTAATCTTGAACAAAAGGATATAGCGGGCGTAAAGTATACCAGGCAAGGCAGGAGAAAATATGACGATGCCATCAAGGAAACATTTGACCCCTGGGGCAGAAAGCATTACTGGATTGGAGGCGGCACCCCATCATGGGATAACGACGGCGGTAACACGGATTCCGTCGCAGTCAGCTTGCGGTATATTTCTGTAACTCCGATTCACCTTGACCTTACAAACTATGAAGCCCTGGATTACCTTGAAAAGAACTGGTGAAAAGGATCTAACCGTAAAGTTTATTGCTTACTTATCCTGATTATAACACGCCTGTTCTTTTCTCTTCCACTCGCAGTGGCATTTGAGGCCTGCGGCTGACTTTCGCCATATCCTCTGAAAACAAGCCGTCCTTCCTCTATTCCTTTTGATGACAAATACTTAACAACAGCTTCGGCTCTTTTTTCAGATAAGTTCCTGTTGTATTCATCTGTACCAATATTGCAAGTGTGGCCTTCGACTTCTGCACTTGTTTCGGAGTTTTTCTTCAAAAAGCTCACCCACCTGTCAAGCTCGAGCGATGATTCTTTTTTCAGGTCCCACTTGTCAAAATCAAAGAAAATATTGTTGAGCTGAAGAGATACCTTGTCTTTGATCAATGTTTCGATGGGGTACAGAACAATGTCAAGTGTATATTCCTCAAACTCTTTTTTGTCAGTTAGATCAAGGTGTTCTGACTTTCCTATATAGTTATCCTTTTCAGCGTAATACCCAAACTTGTGGCCTGCCGGGACGGCAATAAAATACTCACCAGTCTGAATATCACTTTTTGCTTGGCCCACAGGTTTTTGTAGAGTGAGGTCGTTCCACTTTATTGATGCCTCAAGAGCTGTACCGTCTGGATCGGTTACCTTTCCAGATACGGTAACTACTGCTGCAGGCCTTGCCATTTCAGGAAGCCCTATTGAGTATATATCGTGACCACCAAAACTGCCCGGTCTGCCGTTAGCTGCAAAAAACGCCTTAGCACCATCTGTTGTCACCTGGTAGCCCCAATCATTAAAAGGTCCGTTTATCTCTTTACCGAGATTTACTGGATCACTCCATTCTGTCCATGAAGTGCTACTGAGTCGGGTTGACTTAAAGACATCCAGCCCGCCAAGGCCTGCGTGACCATCAGAACTGAAATACAGGGTTTTGCCGTCCGGATGAAGAAAGGGAGAATATTCACTATAAGGTGTATTAATAACTTCCCCAAGGTTTGTGACCTCGTGTAGGCCGTTTTCATTTTGAGCATAGACATAAATGTCTGTATTTCCACCATAGCTTCCATGGAAAAATTCGTCTTTCTTGTGAAACTCACCAATACCACCGGGGCGCTCAGAAATGAAAAAGATTGCTTTACCGTCCGCGGTGAACATAGCATCGCTGTCAAAAAAAGCGCTGTTCATGGGAGCGGCGTAATGTTTAATGTCTGACCAGCAGGTTGCGTTTTTTTCAATAAAGAAAATATCGCCACGCCCAAAAGATCCTGGATAGTTACCGAAAAGGGATAGCTGATTACCGTCTGCTGAAATACCCAAAGGCATTTCATGAGTTTTTGTAGTAATAGGTTTTCCTAACTTTGTCGCTCTTTGCCATTCATCTCCTATCTGGTTTGAAATATAAATATCTTCACCGCCACACTGACCGCAATCCCTACTAAAATATATTTTCTTTCCATTTGCGGATATAACGGGTCTGTATTCTGCATCACTAGAGTTTATGCCTGATCCCAGGTTACGCACAACCAAACCTTCTTCCGGAGCACCGAGAATGGAAATGATTTTCTGAAACCAACTCTGTTTTAAAGGAAACTGGCTTCGGTATTTTTCAAAAACCTCTTTGGCATCTTGCCATAGCCTTTTTTTCAAAAATGGAACGGCAAGTCTTTGTACTGCGACAAATGCCAGTTCACAGGGCTTGTTGGCTTCGATAAAACTCTCTAATTCTTCTTTGGATTTCAGACTCTTAAATGAATCGTCTAAACTATCACACGTGTTATTCTGATAAGCAACCTCTTCCTTTCTAGTTATAATTTCAGGTTGAGAGGGTTGTTCTATGACTTGCTCAATTTCTGGTGCTGGTTGTGAAATAGACTTGTCGTTGCTGCAGGCCACATCCAGCCCCAATTCGCAAGCTTTTTTGTAATCTTGAGAGGCGCCTTCCATATTACCTTTTCGCTGGTTAGCAAGGCCTCTGTTGTTATAAGCAAATGCACTTTTTGGGTTTAATGATATGGCCTTGCTGCTATCCTCAATCGCCTTATCATACATTCCCAATTCGCTGTATGCCCAGGAGCGATTTATATAAGGCGTAACAAGCCCTGGCTCTAATTCAATAGCTTTTGTGGCAAACTCAATTGCTGCGGAATATTCTCCCTTTGAAACGCTTTCAAAAGTTTTTTCCGCCCATTCCAGCGCCTCTGAGTTGACTTCCTCCTGGGATGAAGATACTTGCACCGTCAAAGGAAAGATCATTATTGAGATAAAGAGTGCAAAAGTGAAAGCCATTTTTTTTCGCATGACTTTGTTCATTGAAATCCTCCTTCCATGTAAGGCTGCAATGTTACAAAGATAAATGTATAACCGTTCTATTATCCCAAAAACTTATAGTAGTGCACCAAATCCTCCATCCTCCGATTAGCCCATGTGTAGGTCACAAACAATTCTGAGGATCAAGGGAGCGGTTTTCTCCTAGGGATTGAATAAGTTACGTACTGAATACAATGAGAAAGCAGACTTTGCAAGTGGAATTGAAAGGTTATTCAACGGGAGCAGGGTTTTGAACCGTATTTTTTTAAAAAAATACAGCCTCGCTTGCGTACATAAGACAAGTAACAAGCAAACAGTTGCAAAGTAAAATTATGTTGGATAAATCCGCGCTGGCGGCAACATATAGCTTTGAAATTAAAACATTTTTTTGAATGTATCGTTTTGGTTTACTGCGAGAAAAGAAATTATTTTGGTGTGCCAAACACTGATTGCTTCTTAATAATCAAACATTAAACCTGAATAATATACAATCACCATCTTTTACTATATAATCCTTGCCTTCAAGGCGCATCAGTCCTTTTTCTTTTGCTCTAGCTTCTCCACCGCAATTTATAAAATCATCATACGATGTAACTTCGGCACGGATAAAGCCTCGTTCAAAGTCGGTATGAATGGCACCAGCTGCTGCAGGCGCCTTTGTACCTTTCGGGATTGTCCAAGCCTTTGTTTCCTTTTCTCCGACTGTGAAAAAGGTTATAAGCCCCAATAGTTCATATCCTGCCTTGATTAGCCTGTATAGTCCGGGTTCTACCATATCCAGTTCTGTAAGATAGTCCTGCTGTTCATCAGGGCTTAGCTGGCAGAGTTCCTGCTCGATGGAGCCGGCAATTATAACTACGGAAGCGTTTTCCTGTTGAGCGGATGTTTTGAGCTGGTCAACCAATCTATTGCCGGAGACAATATCTTTTTCGCTTACATTTGCTACATACAAGACGGGCTTTGCTGAAAGAAGACAGAGTTCTTTCAACAGTTTTGTGGTTTCTTCGCTTTCTGTATTAAGTAGGCGGGCGGGTTTTCCATCGTTTAGTAAAGCCTGAAGCTTTTCAAGAATAGACACCTGTGCGATGAGTTCCTTGTCGCCGGATTTTGCTTGTGAAGCTGTTCGTTTAAGACGTTTATCTACGGTTTCAAGATCGGCAAGTATTAACTCAGTGTTAATTACTTCCCTGTCCATGTCGGGATCAACACTTCCGTTTACATGAACAATATTTTCATCCTCGAAGCATCGAATAACATGAGCAATGGCGTCAACCTGCCGAATGTGCCCCAAAAACTGGTTGCCAAGCCCCTCGCCCAGGCTTGCCCCCTTTACAAGGCCAGCAATGTCCAGAAATTCCATCTGGGTGTACACTTTGTTACGAGTGTGAACAATTTCAGCAAGAAGGTCCAGGCGGGAGTCGGGCACTGAAAGAACGCCGACATTAGGTTCAATAGTGCAGAAAGGGTAATTGGCAGACTCAATACCTGCGGCCGTTAAAGCATTAAAAATTGTTGACTTGCCGACATTGGGCAGGCCAACAATTCCACATCGAAATCCCATATAAAAAAACTCCTATTAAATCATCATAAAAAATTCGGGTCTCTTCTCTACACTGACGGAAGGCATACGTCAATAAAAATGCTTAAACAAAAAATGCTATTGTATATTGATTTCAGCTTGTGGAAAGGTGGTGCAAGATAGTAAAGAACTAAAACTGATGGCGTCGTAAATAGTCCGATCTACTGCGTCGTAGCAATTTTTCATGCACTCGATCCGCCTCAGGCGGATATGTTCTCGCGCTCGAAAAAACACTTCTCCTCGAAGTCTCGCTATGCTCGCTATCTGTATATCAAAATTTTTACTTAGCCATCCCAATACTTTTTACGAGAGCATCAAAACTATATTAGTATCAGCTTCAATTGAACTAAATCAATGGAAAGAAGTATGAAAAAAAAGACACTCATAATTAACGGTATGATACTTACAATGGATGAGCTGCAGGAGAATCTCATTCATTGTGGATTTATAGTTATTGAAGATGGAAATATTCAAAAAGTAGGTAAGTTGAGTGAAGTTGACAGTTCTTTTGTCAACAGCATCCCTGATATAATTGATGCTTCAGGAAAACTGGTCATGCCGGGGCTTATCAATACACATACCCATGCGGCCATGACGCTCTTCAGGGGATTGGCAGACGATATACCCCTGATGACATGGCTTCAGAACCATATTTTTCCTGCAGAATCAAAAGCGGTAAACCCGGAGATGGTATATTGGTGCAGTAAGCTTGCAGCAGCGGAAATGATTCTTTCCGGCACAACAACCGTTGCAGATGGGTATTTTCATGAAGGTTCCGCTGCTGAAGCTTTTGCTGAGGCTGGATTGAGATCGGTTGCAGCTCAAGGCGTAATTGATTTTCCTGCTCCCGGAGTACCCGATCCCGCTTACAACATTGACAAGACCGAAGACTTTATTGAAAGCTGGCAAGGAAAAAATGATCTAATATCTCCTGCTGTTTTCTGCCACTCCCCTTATACATGCTCTTCAGAAACTCTGCAAAAAGCCAAAAAACTGGCTAATCGCATGAACACACTATTTTTTATACATCTAGCAGAAACTAAAGGTGAAGTTGAACAAACAAAAGCAAAGCATAACACAACACCTGTTCAATACCTAAACTCATTAGGGATTCTTGATGAAAATACTGTTTGTGTGCATTGTGTGTGGCTTGATGAAGAAGATATAAAAATAATTGCTCAAACTGGGTGCGGTGTTTCCACTTGCCCCGACAGCAATATGAAGCTGGCATCAGGCGTAGCACCGCTCGATCAGATGTTAAAGGGCAATATTACAATCGGCTTGGGAACAGATGGGTGCGCCAGCAATAACACTCTAGACATTTTTGCCGCTATGGACCTGTGCGCAAAGGTACATAAGGTAAAAAAACTCGACCCAACAGTTGTTTCTGCGGGAGAGGTATTGAAAATGGCAACTATTGACGGTGCAAGAGTCCTTGGTATGAAGAAGATAACAGGCAGTCTGACACCAGGAAAACGCGCCGACATTATCATGCTTGACCTGCAACAACCCCACATGCAGCCCATGTATAATGCAGATAACTTGGTATATGCTGCCCGTGGCAGCGATATTTCCACCGCAATTATTGATGGCAATCTCGTAATGAAAGACCGAAAAATTTTAACAATTGATATTGAAGAAATTAAAGAAAGAGTCAGATCCCTGAGCAGAGACCTCACAGAAACCATTTGACTATTAGAAACCCGCTTACAAGAAGGACAAAAAAGAGTGTAGCTAGAAGGTTAAAGTAGCGCTCAATAAAAATTCGGATTGGTGGCCCGAATTTGTATATAAGGGCTGATACCAAAAAAAACCGCGCTGATCGCGATACAATTGAAACAAGGATAAAGGTAATAAAATTTATCTTGAAGGCGCCGGCAGTGATAGTAAAAAGTTTGTAAGGTAAAGGTGTGAAACCCGCAGCTCCAACTGCGAGCGCATCATACTGCTTATAGAGTTGCTGAACGGTTTCATATTTTTCATTTAACCCGTACCAGTCAAGTATTTTAACCCCAATGGTATCCATGAAACCAAGGCCAAGCCCGTAACCGATTGCGCCTCCAATTACAGAACCCAGGGAACAGATTGTGGCATATCGAAAAGACTTATTGGGAACAGATATGCATAACGCCATGAGAAAAACATCAGGCGGGATAGGAAAGAAAGAAGATTCGGCTACTGCAAATAAAAAAAGAGCCCACACTCCATAAGGGGTTTGTACCCATTTGAGACAACTATCATAAAAACGGCGCAAAATCCCGGCGTTGTCGGCCGATATTTGAGTGCTCTCTTCAGGAGAAGTCATTTTGCCAGCCGTGAGTTCCGATAAGATCGACGAATCTTACGCTCTCAATTATTTTTGATTTCAGTGCACCATCTTTTTTGGAGACGACCTCCAATTCCTGAAAAGAACGTGATCCGACCGGAATGACAAGAATTCCAGGATCTGCAAGTTGCTTTAGTAGTGGTTCGGGTACACGGGGGCCGCCTGCTGTAACTATTATAGCATCATATGGAGCATTTTCGGGCCATCCCAGCGTCCCATCATCAAGTTTGCCGAGGATATTTATATAGTGAAGTTTGTCAAATGTTTTGCGTGCTTTAACGATAAGTGAATCAACTCGCTCAACTGTAAATACCTTTTCGCAGATTCTAGATAGTACAGCAGCTTGATATCCCGAGCCAGTTCCAATTTCAAGTACGTGTTCATGACCTTTAAGCTGAAGGGCCTGTGTCATCAGGGCAACAATGTAAGGCTGAGAAATAGTCTGTCCCTCTCCTATGGGAAGTGGATGATCCCCGTATGCTTGGCCCCAGAGGGCATTTTCAACAAACAAGTGCCGGGGAACCAAGTTCATGGCGGTGAGAACTTTAGGATCTGTTATGCCACGGGGAACCAGTTGTTCGTTAACCATTCTGGCCCGTGCTTTTTCATAATTAGAGGATTGGTCTTTCACTCTTTGCTGACACCCTTATCAAATTCACCCTCTGTTAACAGGCGGTAGACACTGTGATTAACAAGGTCACCAGAAAAGGCGATATTCAAAACGTCATATTCTTCGTAGCCCATTTTATCACCCACGTAAGGAGTTTTTCTCAAGGTGCTTTTGTTTACCTGGTAATAGATCCAGACTTCTTCCTTGTCATTCAACTCACGTTTTTCTGAGGGCTGCCCCAATACGGCAAGAACATCTTTTTTTGTTGTTTTGCCCGGAGTAAGAAGGCTGGCATCTGATGCCAAGTGTCTGATATAGCTTCCACCTGTACAGCCAGTAAGTGACAATAGTACAGCAGTTAAAATGCCGAAAAGCCATAAGCGCTTGAAAGTCATAAATTTAATTCTCCTGGAATAATAAAAATTGCACTTTACCCTCGAGGTACGTATTACCGGCAAAAGATATAACGAAGCCCTGCTTTTTTCAATAACTATATGGGCAAGGTGTTCACTACAGGATGTTCAATGGTAAAAGAATAGAATAAAGATTGAAGTAATATAAATTATTCAGCACAGCCTTCCTTTGAACGAATATTTAAACGAACAGAGGAAGGCAATGCCAGAAAAATTATTTTTCAATGATAGCTCGTTCCATAATTTTGTAACTGCGCTCTACTATTTTTCTTGGATCTACAACAAGACCTGCCTGGATAAGTGCATTATCCAGAATCTGATTGGCAACCTCCAGTGCGAAGTCTGTATCCTTGTCTTTAAGTGTGGACAATTGAAAAATTAGTGGGTGGTTTACGTTCAGCTCCAGGTTTTTTTTGCCTGATTCATGAAAATCCTGTCCGGAAGCCTGCAGAACGCGCTCCATTGTACTCGTCATATAAGCATCCGGATTGACTACCATTGCCGGGCTGTCAACAAGTCGTTTGGAGACGGTAACGTCTTTAACCCGGTCTTTCAGGATGTCTTTCATCCATTCAGTCAATTTTTTTGATTCATCATCTCCAAGAGATTTTTCTGTTTCAGTAGCACTTTCATCCTCCCCTTTCTTTGCCTCGGGAAGGTCAAGGTCGGCTCTTTCAGCGGAAACCAGCTTTTTCTCATCAAAAAGCCCAAGATGGTTCATGACAAAATCATCAATGGGTTCAAGAGTATATAGGATTTCAATATCCTGTTTTTTAAAGGCCTCAATATAGGGTCCTGACTCAATAGCTTCGCGGTTGGGGCCGTTGATGTAGTAAATATTTTTCTGATCTTCTTTCATGCGCTCCACGTACTCGGCAAGTGAAACAACCTTGCCCGCTTTCGTTTTCGAGGATTCAAAGCGCAAGAGCTTGGCGATCTCGTCTTTGTAGTTAAAATCGGAAGTGATTCCTTCTTTTAGATATATTCCAAAGTTATTCCAGAATTCGAGGTACATTTCAGGGTTACTCTTAGCCTCTTCTTCAAGAAATTTGAGAAGCCGTTTGGTAATAATTTTTTTAACTTTTGCAACCAGGGCACTGTCCTGCAATGCTTGGCGGGATATATTAAGAGGCAGGTCTTCACTGTCTACAACACCTTTTACGAACCGAAGCCATTCCGGCAGAATGTTTTCGCTATGCTGTTCAATGAGTACCTTTTGGCAATACAGGTTGACACCAGATGAGATTCTGCCGAAGCCGAATTTTTCCATATTCTCCTTGGGTATAAAAAGAAGAGCGTTAATGGCTAGTGGGGCGTCTGTTGAGAAGTGCAGCTTGTAAGAAGGTTCGTCAAAAGCGTTTCCGACATATTTATAGAATTCTGTATACTCTTCTTCCTTGATATCATTTTTGTTTCTGGTCCAGATTGCCTGTATGGTATTGAGGGTCTCACCATCCATGATTATTGGAAAAGGAACAAAGGTAGAATACTGTTTAATTATCTGTTTTATGGATTCTTTTTCGGAATAATTATGTGAGTCATCTTTGAGTTCAAGAATAATTTTAGTACCCCTGTGAATGCCGGGTGCAGGCTTTAAAGTATAGTTCCCAGTACCCTCGGAACTCCATTCATAGCCTTCGGCATCTTTTCTGTATGACCGGGACTGCACACGTACTTTTTTTGCTGCCATAAAAGCCGAGTAAAAACCTACCCCAAACTGGCCAATTAGATTGACATCTTTTTTTGCGGCCTCGGCGAGCTCGGTAAGAAACGTTTTGGAACCCGAATGCGCGATAGTACCTAAATTGCTTTCAAGTTCCTCTCTGGTCATACCAATACCAGTATCAGTGATAGTCAGTATATGCTTATCTTTGTCGGGGTCAATTTTGATTTCAAGGGGTACATGGCTGTCAAAAACCTCTTCTTCCAGTAGACTTTGGTGCCTGAATTTTTCCAGTGCGTCTGCAGCATTAGAAATCAATTCACGGACAAAGATATCTTTTTCTGTATAGAGAGAGTGAATCACAATATCCAAAAGCTTTTTTACTTCAGCTTGAAACTCTTTTGTTTCGGTTTTCACTGGTGTCATTTTTCAATACCTCTTATAACAATTATTTAGTTGATGTCCTCGAAGCCTAAATTCGACAGCGACTGTAAACATTTATTGGTGAAATTAAAAGCATAACTTGATGTAGGCACCTTTACCGCTGGCCAGCATGCTATCAATATATTGATTTTTCCATGAATTTGCGCAAAAATGATAATCATCTTCCAAATTGTGTCAAGCCTGTGTTTGGTTGATCATAAAAAATAACCAACCGCTTTCTATTTTTTGTGAAAAATATATTCAACTAAAGCACCTAATGATATTTTTTTTAAATTTTAGGGATCGATAACGTTAAATTAAATGAGTCTAAATCGAGGAGGTACTATTCATGAATATTATTGCGTTTGGCGATGTGCACATGGATTTGGGAAAGTTTAACAAAATACCGGAAATCGACAAGGCAGACCTGATCATAATTACAGGAGATTTCACTAACTTTGGGGGTCGGAAAGAAGCAAGTCAGATCTTCGATGAGGTTGTGAAAATCAACCAAAATATATTAGCTCTTCCTGGAAATCTCGATCAAAGAGAGGTTGACGACTACCTTGTTGAAAAGAATGTAAGCCTTCACGGACGGGGTAAGATTGTAGATGGGATCGGTTTTTTTGGTGTCGGTGGCTCAAATATTACACCATTCAAAACCCCGATAGAATTTAATGAAGATGAAC
The DNA here is from genome assembly GCA_945787325.1 of uncultured Desulfobulbaceae bacterium. Classification (GTDB taxonomy): domain Bacteria; phylum Desulfobacterota; class Desulfobulbia; order Desulfobulbales; family BM004; genus CALZHP01. The sequence goes on along the minus strand of CALZHP010000013.1, from coordinate 22,075 downwards.
TTGCTGAAATCTTAAGCTCTGGCTTCGAGCAGGTTAAGGAGGCAGAAACTCTCATCCTCGTATCGCATACGCCCCCAAACAATACAAAAACCGATGTTATCAGCGGTGGTATTCATGTGGGCAGTACAGCGGTGAGGTCTTTCATTGAGAAAAACCAACCGGCACTCTGCCTTACCGGCCATATCCATGAAGCAAGCGCAGAGGATATGATTGGTAATACACCGATAGTAAACCCAGGCATGATAAAAGATGGAAGTTGGGTTGAGGTAACGATAGAAAACGGCCAGGTCAGCGCAAGTCTCAAGCCTTAGGAAAACTATGGAAAACCACTTTGATGTCATAATTATTGGAGCAGGAATATCTGGACTGAGTGTTTCTCATTTTATTAAAAAGATGAAGCCGGGCGTTCGGGTTCTTTTGCTTGAAAAAGATTCCAGGCCTGGGGGAGTTGTCCGTTCATTTAACCAAGATGGTTATCTGGCCGAGTGGGGCCCACACGGTTTTCTGGATAATACTGTTGAAAGCCGTGAACTGCTTGTCGACACCGGGCTGGATAAAGAAATCCAGAAAGCTCCGCTTGCCGACTTTGTCAGATACATTTGTCTGGATGGCAAGCTGGCTTTAATCCCCCAGAACCCAAAGAAAATAATAGCCTCATCACTTATACCGATAACAGCCAAACTCCGCGTTTTGGCAGACCTCTGGAAAAAACCTGTAGTTGAAGAGCAAACTGTCAGTCAGTGGGTTGCATATAGATTCGGCAGGAGTTTGCTGCCCTTTGCAGATGCCGTATTTACAGGTACATATGCCGGCGATTTTGAGCGCCTCAGCATTGATGCTGTTATGCCGGGTGTGCGCGCCATCGAGCAAGAGTCGGGTTCTGTTATCCGTGGGTTGCTCCAAAAGAGAACACAGAAAAAAGTCAGAAATGGCGGGAATGAAAGAAAAGGATTGCCAGCCATGGTGAGTTTCGCTCAGGGAATGGAAAGACTGCCCCGGGCACTTGCTGAGAAAACACCAATCATATTTAACACGGCTGCAAAAGGTATTAACCAACATGATGGAATTTGGGAAGTGATGACAGAAGGAAAAAAATATTTGGCGAATTCACTTGTCCTGGCCCTTTCAGTAAATCAAACCCTGGCGTTACTGGAGACAGTTATCGATAAAGAGGAGCAAAAACCGCCGGTTCTTAAAGTTCCAGAGGCGAATATCGCCAATGTTGTTATGGGTTTTACCAGTGAGGCAAACATACCATTTGGCTTTGGATACCTGGCCCCAGAACAGGAGAAAAGGTTCTCGCTGGGTGCATTGTTTTCCTCGCATATGTTTCAGGGCAGGGCGCCCGAGGGACATGTACTGTTGGAAGCCCTTGTTGGCGGTAGAAGACATCCGGACAGGTTCAGTATGGACGATAACGATCTTGTACATGAGGTTTATGAGGATTTGAGGCAGCTTATAGATTTACCCGAACCTCCCTGCTTTGCAAAGGTTCTACGTCCGCTGGGAGGTATACCACAACTTGAACTTGGATACCCGGAACTGTTGAAATGGTGCAGGTCTTTAGAGACTAAACATAAAGGGCTTCATGTGTGTGGTTTTGGCTGGGGTGGGGTTGGCCTTAATGACATGATAAAGTCAGCCAAAAAGGCTGCAGAGGTCATCGCCAGTGGCGATGAAGAGTTACATGAGATAACAGAAGTTAAGAAAGTTTACTTCTAATTATCTTTTTTGTTTTGCTGAATAAAGCCTTTATTCTTTAAGCTTATCTTCCAGCAGTTTCACCTGACCCCTCACACTGCCATTTCTGGCAACGGCATCAGATATTACCTTAATTGAATGCAGCACGGTCGAATGGTCCCTGTTGAATGAGCGTCCAATATCAGACAGGGCCTGCTCTGTTAGTTTGCGGGAAAGATACATTGATACTTGTCGCGGAAAAGCAATTGATTTTTTGCGGGATTTGGATTGCAAATCGGTAATTCTAATATTGAACTGTTCCGCTATAAAATCTCTGATAGCGTCAGAGGTAAGTTCTGTTGTCATTGATCCGACGATTTCGCGAATAACTTCATTTACCATCTCCATATTTGGATCACTTTTTAGCAGAGCAGACTTGGCTTTAAGTCCGACAATAGCACTTTCTACCTGGCGAATATCGCCCTTTATTCTGTGCGCCAGGTACTTGATTAACGATTCTGACAGCTGCAGGTTACAATTCAGCGCTTTGCGGCGAATGATGCGAATTCTTGTTTTCTGGTCCGGGGGATTGATTGTCGAAATAAGACCCGCTGACATACGTGAGCGAAATCCATTGTCAATATTGGGGATGTCCCTGGGAGACATAGCGCCAGTAAGTATAATCCTTTTGCCTGCCTTCATAAGGACATCAAGTATATCGTTCAATTCGGTTTGGGTCTTGGTTTTACCTGTCAAGGTATGCACGTCTTCAATAAGCAACAGGTCACAATGGTTGTAATATTTCTCTTTGAACTGATCCATCGATTTGCATTTTATTCCCTGTACCATTTCTGCAGAAAACTGCTGAGCAGTAAGATAGTGAAGTCTTGTTCCTGGAGAATTGGTGATTACATCGTGGGCAACTGCATGAGTTAAATGGCTTTTGCCAAGCCCTGTTCCAGCATTAATATAGAGAGAAGGTCCCAGGGATGAGTCTCCGACTGAGATGGAACGGCATGCTGACTGGGCCAGAACGTTGCTGTCACCCACCATGAATTCTTCAAAAGTGTATCGTGGGTGAAGGTTTCTTACATTGGATTGTACTTCTGGTATGGAGGGCAGTCGAAGCTGCTCTTTAGCCTGTTCCTTGATGTTGTGATCGTCATGTCCATTAATCACATTATCAGATACTGTAAATCTGACACTTAGTTCCTCTCTGCCAAATTCATTAAGGCTTTCCCTGATATGATGTGAATAATTATCTCTTACCCATGAACAAAAAAAACGGTCCGGGCACGATAGTGCGATTTCCTTTTCATTCTGGTTGACACAGTCAAGAGGTTCGATCCATAATCCATGAGTTGTTGACGGAAGCTTGTCTTTTAAAGAATTTTTAATTTTCTCCCAAAGCATAAAAGGGCACCCTAAGAATGTACAATTTGGATTTATGATTAGTTTTTTCTAATTTGAAAAACGAACTTCATTACAAAAACAACAGAGAGGCAACTGAACTAGAAGTATCTTTTGTTGAAATTCATTTCTTGGTCAAATTTTTTAATAGAAAGCTTGTCTATCGTCAAAGATGATTTGGAAGAATTAGCTTTATTTCTATGAAAAGTTTTCAACAATCTTTTTTTCGCATCTATTTCAGCTGTTGCCAATACAGGCATCCATAATTGCCCGAAAAATCGAGTTTTTCTATATGAAGTATTAATTATTATGAGAAAATGTGGAGTTATGAAACAAGGTGTCAAGATTTCAACAGGTTTTAAAAATATTTTACATTTGATTTTCTCTTATTTTCTCCAATTTACTCCTAAAATCTCTTTTGTATACTTTTTTTGAAAAAAAATTTATTTCCGCAAATACGAAAACAGACCCATTCTGGTTTGTGCTACATTGTAGCACAAGATTTAGAATAGAAGAGGAAAAGAATGCAAGAGAAAGGCTCTTTTTATTTGATAGGGCAAAATACCTTTTGTTAATTATTAATTCTATTAATGATCTGCTATCTTTTGAGAGTTTTTCCTGTTTAGAAGTTTTTCCTTGAACAAGCTATTGGTTTACTCTTGCCAAGGTAATAACTTGTACATCATAAGCACCTGCTTTTCTCAAGGTGCGTGCGCATTCATTTGCAGTTGTACCAGTTGTAAACACATCGTCTACTAGTAAAATGTTTTTCCCTTTGATTTTTGACGAAATTACTTTAAAAGAGTTTCGTAAATTTCTCCTTCGAGCACTGCCGCTAAGCCCTGTTTGTGGCTCGGTCCACCGTATTCTTATGAGGATGTTGGCGTTTATTTTTTTTATTTCTTCAGGATAGAGTATTCTGGAAAGAACTAGAGCCTGGTTAAAACCTCGTTCTTTCAATTTCTTTTTATGTAAGGGAACTGGAATTATAAGATCGAAATCATTGGCATTTGGAAGGGTTACTTTATCTTTGAGTGACTTAAAACTTGTCAGGCATACAGTTTTACCTCTGTATTTAAAAGATTGAACAGCCTTTGCCAGCGGGCCCTTATAAATACCAACAGCTTTGGCACTGGAAAAATGCCAATTATACGTCAGGCAAGTAGAACACAAATGGTTAGTACCGACTGAAACAGGAAAAGCCTTGCCGCACTTACTGCATAAAGGGCCAGTTAATAGTTTGATTTCATAATAACATGAATTGCAGAACAATGTTCCACCCTGGCCAGTTCCATTTGGCAGCTTTGTGCTGCAATCGAGGCAGACGGGAGGAAAACATATTCTTTTTACCGCTGACCAGAACTGGTTAATTCCATTTTCCATTATTATTATAAAACATTAAATGATTAGGCAGCGGACTTTTAAAATGCAGTGAAGAACAAGTACCAGAAGTCCAACAATATTACTTTCAAGATGTAAATTATTTAATAAAATATTTAAACGAGCAGTTTAAGAAATATTACACACAGCTTATTCTCTGATAATGCTTAGCAATTGAGATGTTGTTTTGCTTAAAAGTTCCTGATCACCTCTTGTTTCAACGTTTAACCTTAGTACAGGTTCAGTGTTTGACATTCTTACGTTAAAACGAAAATCACTGTGAGATATACTCAAGCCATCAGTGTAATCTAATGAGGCGTTTTGTATATCAAATGCTGTTTTAATGTGTTCTATGGTTCTTTGCGGATCCTTTACTTTGCTATTAATCTCACCACTTACCGGGAAAGCGGCTATCATATCGTCTACTAATACCGAAAGCCTTTTGCCTGTCCGACAAATAATTTCTGTAACCAGGAGCCAGGGAATCATTCCGGAGTCGCAGAAGCCAAAGTCCCTGAAATAGTGATGTGCGGACATTTCTCCCCCGTAAGCAGCATTTTCTGCACGCATTTTATCCTTGATAAAGGCATGTCCCGTACGGCTCATCACAGCTATACCACCTTCTCGTTGTACAATTTCCTTAGTATTCCATATAAGCCTGGGATCATGAATGATTTTGGCACCTGGGTATTTAGCAAGTATAGCCTTGGCGAGAAGACCGACAATATAATAGCCCTCGATAAATCTTCCTTTTTCATCGAAAAAAAAGCATCGATCAAAGTCTCCATCCCATGCAATTCCAAGATCAGCACCCTGTTTAATTACTTCTTTGGAAGTTTCCTTACGGTTGTCTGGTAACAATGGGTTTGGAACACCATTAGGGAAGTTTCCGTCAGGGTTATGATGAATTTTTGTAAATAAAAAAGGAAGTTTTTCTTCCAAAATATCGATAACAGGTCCGGCACATCCGTTTCCCGCATTTGTGACGACAGTCATCGGTTTAAGTGTATCTACGTCAATATATCTAAGAAGATGACTTATATAATCTGATCGATCGTTACCCTCGAAAGAGGTTCCTTTAGAACCAGAAACCTTATGGTTGAGTACTCCGGAGTCAACCATTTTTTCAATTGTTTGAAGACCGTTTTCACTACTAATTGGCTTTGCATGACGTCCGACAAACTTCATACCGTTATATTCGGCTGGGTTGTGGCTTGCGGTGACCATGATTCCACCATCAACTCTATTGGAAGAAGAAACGTTCTGCTGCATGGCTGCAAAGTAAACTTCCTCTGTGCCGCAAAGCCCAAGGTTTACAACATTTACGCCGGACTCAGTGAGCCCTTTTGAGAGCGCTTGGGTCAATCCAGGGCTGGATTTGCGTATGTCATACCCTACAGCAATTTTCTTTGGGGAAAATAGTTCAGCGAATGACAAGCCTATATGATAAGCGATTTCAGTGTTGAGCTCCTCTGGTACTTTGCCTCGGATATCATATGCTTTGAAACATTTCATTTTTTCGTGTTAGTCTCATAATCCCAGATGAATTGTATTTACTTCAATTAATTATATAGTTGTAAAGGAGAACTTGCTTGACAGGATAATGCAATATTTTTAAGTAGGCAACAGACGGCTAACGTTTTCTTGAATGCGCTTCTTGACGACTACCTCCGACTTGACATAGAATCCAAGAGAGGGTATGAATTATAAGTTTCGAAAAAACGAAGACATATGAACCGTTTTTCTTCAGAAGAACGGTTTTTGTCTTTTTTCACTAATGAAATTTGTCAAACTATTTCAGATAAATAAGTGTAATTATATTTTGTTAAAGCAGCCTTAGTATTATATAAAACAGAAGCACTACAGTTTTTATTATTACAAATTATTGTGCCAATATAACTTTATTATAGTAATGAATTTATCAGAAAAAGATAACAATAGCCCTCGCAAGACAGGTGTTTTGATCGGCGGATCAGGTTTGATCGGGGGATATATAACCCACTATTTTAAGACCCGGGTAGAAGATATAGAGCTTCGTGCCCCGAACAGTAAGAAGTTAAGCTTAAGGGAGTTGGGAGATATAACGGGCTATATTAAAAGGCTGAAACCGGACTTTATCATTAATGCAGCTATTGCAGCTATTGACAGCGATGCCGAGTTGGCGCTGGAGGTAAATTATCTTGGAAGCATCAATCTTGCCAGGGCCGCACTTGCATTAAATATACCCTACATTCACATAAGCTCTGCAGCAACCTTACCAGCTGGCGAGGACCTCACCGAGAATGACCACTTGCCGCTCAGTGCGGGTATGAACAATTATTCAAAGTCCAAACTAATGACAGAGCTCACTCTCAAGCATATGCATGAGACTCTGGGACTTGATTATACAATGGTACGTATGGCAATTGTATATGGTGAGCATGACCATAAGATTCTTGGAATTCACAGGCTAATTTTTTCCATCGTTGATAGGTCTATGCCGGTTATGCTGACTAAAAAAGGCATAATTCATTCTTATTCTAATGCCAATAAGTTGCCATGCTTTATCCATCATATTCTTCTAAACCGCGATGAGTTTTCCGGGCAAGTTTACCATTTTGTTGACAAGGACCCTGTAGAGCTAAGCGACTTGATACTGACTGTAAAATTATATGTTGAGTCGCCCATTCCAAAGGAAATATACGTTCCTTACCCTGTTGCAAAGACGACAAAAGGTATTATGGGGTCGATAATAAATGTGCTTGGAAGAATGGGAGTTAAAGCCAGATTGCCTGCCGAACTTATTTTCATGGAAAATTTCTACAGAACACAGACGCTTTCTAACAAAAAGCTTAAAAAATCAAGTTTTGTTGACCCGAACCCGCATGCCACAATCTATACTGAACTTCCATCGTTAATTAAATATTATCTTACAAGGTGGGAACATTTAAACCTAATTTCTCCACTTTATGAAGATTTTACCGACCCAAAACAGCAAAGAACAGAGGAATTTACTGCAGCTCCGAGAGAATTGATGGAGAAAATTCATAATGAATCAGTAAACCCGCTACCTGAAATTAGCAAACACTGATAAGTTGATAATTAGTGATAAAGGGGTTTACTTTCTCAGAAAACACCAGTTTGTTAAGCTATTGCTTAATGTGCTTTAATTCTAAGCAGCCTTCCCGCAAGAAAGCATACCATAAAAATTGTAGCCTGAATAAGGACAATAGTTGAACCACTAGGGAAATCCAACAGGTATGATGCAGAAAGCCCGGCAAGCACACTCGTTGTTCCAATAATGACAGAAATGAGGGTCATTACGGCAAAACGCTTTGCCAGGAGTCGCGCAGAAGCAGCGGGTATAACCAGAAAAGCGGAAATTAATACTATACCAACAACTTTGACGGCAACAACTACGGTTACTGCAATCAGTGCAGTCATAAGGTATTCATCGAATTCCACAGGAACTCGGTCTGTTATTGCAAGATTTCTATCAAACGTTGCATAGGCCCACCTGCCCCATAATGGCAGGGTGAGCATTGTCAGTATCAGAACGATGCCTGTGATTATGAGGTCATTGGTGGATACTGCCAGAATTGAGCCAAAAAGATAGGAAAAAGCATCTGTAGAGTAATCTTTTTTCAGTGAAAGGAAAATGATTCCTGCAGCCATTGATACTGCAAAGAAGATTCCTATTACCGTGTCTGAGGCTAAAGATGTGCGCTGTCGAACCCAAGTAATTGCGAGTGCAATTATCAAAGTAAAAGGTGCTGCTATCCACAGGGGTTCTCGTCCAAGCATAAGCCCAAGTGCTACCCCACCAAATGCAGCATGTGCCAAACCGTTTCCAAGAAAACTCATACCGCGCTGAACAACAAAAACCCCATAATAGCTTGCCAGAAAACCAACCATAAGACCAGCCGCTACAGCTCTCTGCATGAAGGGCAGATCAAAGATTTCAGACATGTGTATCCTCTTGATCGGGCTGGTTTCTTGGACAGTAAGTTGTCTGGGGTGTTATGGATACTCCATAGGCTCGCTTCAAACAGTCATCACACAAAGCCTCAGCGGGAGTGCCGAAACTGATCAAACGACGGTTTAACACCATTACATGACAGGCATTGTGTGTTGCGACCTCCCAGTCATGTGTAACCATTATGATTGTGGCTTTGTTCTTATGGCGAAAGTCGTCTAGTAAGCTGTAAAAACTTTTCTCGCCCACAGTATCGACGCCCGTAACCGGCTCATCAAGCAATACCAGTCTTGGCTTGCGGACAAAACTTCTTGCTAAATATACTCTCTGAAGTTCACCGCCAGATAGAGCGCCTATGGGACGATCAGCAAGATGGGCAGCGCCAACTTCAGAAAGTGCCGCGATTGCCGCTTCCTTTGCCGTAGAGCTAATCCATCGTTGCCATGTGTGGTTTAATCCGGTAACTACCAGCTCAATTGCGAGTGCGGGAAAGCTGCTGTCCAGGGTTTTTACTTGAGGAACATAGCCGATCCATTCGGGTGGTACTTTTTCGGGTTTGCGTCCAAAAACTGTAACTTTGCCGGAATCAGGTCTCACTAAACCAAGAAGAACCTTGAGAAACATTGACTTTCCAGCGCCGTTTGGTCCTAGAACTGCAACGAACTCACCTTCATGTACCTGGCAGGTTATGTCAGAAAGGACTTCATTTCCCTCAATTGTAAGAGAAAGGTTTTCAGAGTTTATTGCATTCATACTTTAAGGAAAAAAATAAGCTGGTTTGATTACATTTTAGATTCTATTTCAGCAATTCAAATAATTTCCAACAACATTATAAAACAAAAAAATCAGTTTTGTACAACATAAGAGCTCGTAGATATTGTGAGTAGTAGAGAATTTAAATTTAAAATTAGAATTATGAGACGGCATATTGGTAACTTATATGAGTCGGCATTAAGGGGAATAGGGCCCACAACCTATCGATAAATTATCATTAAATTAACGCAAAAAAAAACAGTTACTTGACAACACGATTATTGCTTGCTAATTGACATCAATCTTTGCAATAAAATAAAATGTCATAATGCCGGAAATTCCAGCGTTATTATCTGCAAACCAGCACCTAAATAATAAAGGCATAAAATATATGAGTTTCTGTAACCCAGTTCAAACTTGTAGAGTTGGTATCAGCTTATCAAGGGCCCGTTCACTTTTTCATTCCCAGACAAAAATATTCATTCTCTGTTTTGTTTTAATTGCTGGAGCATTATTTCTTTTTACATCTACGGCTGTTGCTACTGATAAACAGAATATTGCTTTTCTGCCTTTGAAAATTAATGCTGCAGATGAATCTGAGATAACTGATCTTTTGGATAAATCCCTTCAGGAAGTTGTAGATGTCTCAAGTCTGCGCTCAGAAGTTTTCCTTCTAATTCCCAGGGAAGAAGCGCAGAAAAAGGTAGATTACAAGGGTGGATGGCCTCCATCTTATGAATCACTTCAATCAATTGCAGCCAGAGCCGGTCTGAAATACGTAGCAGCAGGAAGCATTACATTGCTGGGCAAGCAATTAAGTGCCGACGTTATTTTGTACGATGTGATCGATCCATCCCATCCGACGTATTATTTTCAAGAAGGAAAATCATTGGATGACCTGGATGAAATATTGGAGAAAATAGTTGCTGACATTTTGGCTTATAGCAGCCGTGAATTGGTAATTTTATCCATTACACCGGAAGGAAACGAACGTATAGATTCAGGTGCTATTCTTCGTCAGGTAAAAGTTCAGGTTGGAGATATTTATGAACCTGATAAGGTGAGAGCCGATCTTAAAAATATTTATAAAATGGGCTACTTTGATGATGTACAAGTCAAACTGGAAGAAACAGACCAAGGTAAGAAAGTAGCTTTTGTAGTGAAGGAAAAACCCGTTATCGGACAAGTACTGATTGATGGTGCTAAAGAACTAAAAGAAGAAACTGTAAGGGAAGCAGTAACTATTGTTCCTAACACTATCGTCAACCCTAGGAAAGTGAAGGAGGCAATTAGCAGTATAAAGCTTCTCTATAAGGAAAAAGGTTTCTATAACACAAACGTTACTGCCAAGCTAAGTTATCCAAAACCGGACAGGGTTGATATACGTTTTGTAGTTGAGGAGGGAGCCAAGGTTTTCATCAAGGAACTTAAGATTGTAGGTAATGATTCTTTTTCAGATAGAAAGCTTAAGAAAGTTATTGAAACATCTAAAAAAGGTATTTTTTCATGGCTAACTGATTCTGGTGTTTTAAAAAAGGAAGTCCTGGAACAAGACGCAGCAAGGATTGGCGCTTTTTATAGTCATCACGGATATATAGATGTTAAGATAGGCAAACCGGAAGTCCGCCAGGATGGCAAATGGCTCTATATAACGATTAATATTTCAGAGGGAGACCGTTTTCGTGTTGGCGATATCAATATTCATGGCGACCTAATTGACAATAAGGATAACCTTATATCTCTTCTTAAAATTAACCAGGAGGAGTTCCTCAGTAGAAAAATATTACGGGAGGATATTCTCCGGCTTGTTGACTATTATTCAGAACATGGATTCGCTTTTGCTGAGGCAAACCCAAAAATTAGAAAATCTGCTGAAGACAAAAAGGTCGATATTGATATTAATGTCCAGAAAGGTGCGCTTGTTCATATAAACAGAATATTGATAAAAGGTAATAATCGAACAAGGGATAAGGTTATTCGTCGTGAGATGAAAATTAAGGAAAAAGGAATATTTGATTCCAAGGCATTGCGTCAAAGCCATCAAAGTCTTCAACGCCTCGATTTTTTTGAAGAGATTAATATCACCCCTGAGCCGGTTGCACAAGAAAATCAAATGGACATCATAATTGATGTTACAGAAAAACCTACGGGGGCCTTCAGTATTGGAGCAGGTTACAGTTCTGTTGACAACCTTATGGTTATGGGTGAGATCAGCCAGAACAACTTGTTTGGTAAGGGACAACGTCTTGCCTTTAGAGCAAATATAAGTAGTTCAACTAACAGGTTTAACATCGGTTTTACAGAGCCCCATTATAAAGATTCAAAACTGCTTGTGGGCTTTGACCTCTATAATTGGGAACGTGAATACGACGACTACACAAAAGACTCCAAGGGTGGAGCAATACGATTCGGATACCCTATCTGGGGAAAGTGGAACATTGGTTTCAGTTATGGATTTGATGATACAGAACTCACAGATGTAGCGGAAACAGCCTCTCTGGTAATCAAAGATTCACTGGATATAAGAATTACCAGTTTTGTTACGCTGGGGTTAAGCCGTGATACGCGAAACCATCCATTTGACCCGAGCAAGGGATCTGAAAATTCTATCTCTGTTAAGTATGCAGGAGGCCCTTTAGGTGGGGATAGCGCCTTTACCAAGGTTCAGGGAACCACAAGCTGGTTTTTCCCGGGCATAAAAGATACAACCTATCATTTCAAAGCAGTTGCCGGGCATGCTTTCGAAAACAGCGGCGGCAAGTTGCCCGTTTATGAAAAATTTTACTTAGGTGGAATTAGTTCTATTCGCGGATATGACCCCGGAAAAATTAGCCCGCAAGATCCTGTCACCAATGAAAGAATCGGTGGTGAAGCAATGTGGTATACAAATGTGGAATGGATTTTTCCACTCGCCAAATCGGCTGGATTGAAAGGAGTAGTTTTCTTTGACGCCGGTAATGTTTATGAAGACAGTTGGGATTTTGACGAAGTTAAAACAAGTGTAGGTGGTGGATTTCGCTGGCTTTCCCCAATGGGACCACTCCGCCTTGAATGGGGCTATGTATTAGATCCCAAAGAAGATGAAGAACAGAGCAACTGGGACTTCAGTATCGGTGGATCATTTTAGTAACTCACAATAACAGCTGGATGCTCATGTTCTATTCAAAGAGGATCAACCTCGTGCTTGTTTGATCGTCAACTGATTCTACTTTATGCCTCAGCATAGATAATATCTATTCCACCTATTTGATATGAATGACCTGCTGACTGCCCTTAATGGCAAGGCCTTTTCTTTTAACGCTACCGGCCTGCGGGGTAGCAGTGTAGCGTTACTTGCCGCAAGTGCTGCGGAGACAAGCAACCGAGCAGTTCTATGTGTTGTCCCTACTGAACGGCAGGCTGAACTGTTTGAACAGGACCTTGTTTTTTTTACTGATATTCCTGTCCTCTATTATCCAGGTTACGACATTCCTCCCTATACACCGCTTTCTCCGGACCCTGTAACAGTAGCAACGCGCCTTACTGTTCTTTACAAACTGATAACGCAGGACAAACCTTTCATAGTTGTCGCATCATGCGAGGCTCTTTTGCGTTTAGTAATTCCCAGACAAAAGCTTGCAGGACTGGCAGAGCTTGTAATGATTGGTGAAGAATCAGACCAGGAGGAACTGGTATCTAAGCTTAGCGATGCAGGATATGAATCGATGGCGCTTGTTCAGTCTGTGGGTGATTTCAGTGTGCGAGGCGGAATTATTGATGTTTTTCCTCCGGGATTTCAAAATCCTGTCCGGCTGGATTTTTTTGGTGACACAGTAGAGTCAATCCGGTCATTTGATCCCGTGTCGCAAAGATCTATTGAACAACTTGAAGAGGTTGTTTTCCTGCCAGCGAGCAATATACTTTTTCCAGCACCGGATTCAGATGAAAGTCGGGAGCTGGAAGAACGGTTTATGGAATCGCCGGAGTCTGAGAAATGGTTACGTGAAGAGAAAAACCAGATTCTTGACAGAATAAAAAGAAGGTATCGTTTCCCGGGTATTGAGTTTTTCCTGCCATTTTTTTACCCATCGGCTTCTAGTCTTTTTGAATACTTTGCTGATGATAGTCTTGTTTTCATGGTGGATCCCTTCGAGGTTAAAAGAACAGTAAGCCTCACTTGGGAACGAATAGATGCAAACTATCACGAAGCCATTCGCACATCGACACCGGCCTTAAAACCTGATGCCCTATTTTTGACAAAAGATAGGTTTGAAAAATCATTGAGTCATTTTTCAAATGTTAACCTGTATGATTTTCCTGACGCAGATCTGACAGACGGTGATACTTTTCCAATAACCTCTGGAAATCATCAGCTTATTAAACAGGAACTTGAATTACAGAGAAAGACACGTGGATTGCTCGCTCCACTGGCGTCTATAATTTCAAACTGGCTTGATCACGGTGATAGGGTGGTTCTGGCCTGCCGCTCTGCAAGGCATACAGAGCATTTTGCAGAACTTCTTAATCAGCACGGGGTGCAGATTTCTTTTCAACAAAGCCCATTCAGGCTGGATGATCTGCATGGTGCTGAGTCGTCATCTTCTGTTCTTCTCTTTGACCAGCCTTTATCAGAAGGTTTTGACCTGATAAACGACAAGCTGCATGTGTTATCAGAAGGCGAACTGTTTGGCGAACGCCGGTTGGGTTTTAAAAAGAAAACATCGAAAAAAAGGCGTATTGATGCCGGTGAACCTGTCCGGTTTGATGAACTCAAAACCGGTGATGTTGTTGTTCATAATGAACATGGCCTTGGTATTTACGAAGGACTTACAAAAATGGAGCTTCAAGGTGTCGCAAATGATTTCCTTCAGATTTCATATAAGGGAGAAGACAGGCTGTATGTGCCTGTAGATCGGATAAACGTTGTAAACAAGTATAAGGGGTTGTCAGACAAAAAGCCAAAAGCTGACAAGCTGGGAGGCAAGTCCTGGGTTGCTGCTAAAAATAAAGTTAAAGAAGCAGTATGGGCCATTGCTCAGGATTTGTTGAACCTTTATGCCAAGCGTAAATTGAAAAAAGGACACGCTTTTTCGCCGCCGTCTGAGCTGTATTATGAACTTGAAGAAACTTTTCCTTTTGATGAAACACCTGGCCAGAAAAAAGCTATTAATGATGTACTCACAGACCTTTCCGAAGAAAAAGCTATGGACAGGCTTATCTGTGGGGATGTTGGCTACGGAAAAACTGAAGTTGCAGTGCGTGCTGCATTTAAGGTAATAGAAGATGGTTACCAGATAGCGGTACTAGTTCCAACAACTGTGCTTGCTGAACAACATGCCAAGACATTTCGCGACCGGCTGCACGGTTTTCCTGTGAGGATTGAGAGCTTAAACAGATTTCGCTCAACTTCATCCCAGAAAAAAATATTGCAAGGCCTCTCTGATGGTAAAGTTGATATTATTATCGGCACTCACCGACTGCTTTCCAAAGATGTTTCTTTCAAGCAGCTTGGTTTGTTAATTGTTGATGAAGAACATCGTTTCGGTGTCAGCCATAAGGAAAAAATGAAAAGAATCAGGGCTGAGGTTGATGTTCTCACCCTGACGGCAACTCCGATACCAAGAACCCTGCAGATGTCTCTTCTTGGAGTACGCGATCTTTCCGTTATTACTACACCCCCAGAACATCGCAGGAAAGTGCTGACATTTGTTGCCCGTTATGATGACCTAGTAATCAAGGAAGCAGTAGTACGTGAGTTACAGAGAAAGGGACAGGTTTTTTTGGTGCACAACAGGGTGCAGTCTATTCATCAAATGGCTGAACGGGTGCAGAAGCTTGTTCCTGAAGCAAAAATCTCAGCAGCACACGGCCAAATGCCCGGGAAAAGCCTGGAAGAGATAATGGTGCGTTTTGTAAACAAGGAGATAGATGTTCTGGTCTGCACAACAATAATCGAGTCAGGGCTCGACATTTCAAACGCCAATACAATTATTATCAACCGAGCCGATCGCCTGGGTCTTGCTGAGATATATCAGCTTCGCGGCCGGGTTGGAAGAAGCAGAGAGCAATCATATGCCTATCTTCTTGTCCCATCTCTGGATGGGTTATCAAAAGATGCCAAAGATCGATTGCGGGCACTGATGGACTGCAGTGACCTTGGAGGTGGGTTCAAGCTTGCCATGAGCGACCTGCAAATTCGGGGCGGCGGCAATATCCTTGGAGTATCCCAAAGCGGCCATATTGCTGCGGTCGGATACGACCTTTACCTTGATCTCCTACAGAAAACCGTTGCTGATTTAAAAAGGAAAGCAGCCCAACAGGATGAAGGTGTAGAAGACATCGAACCGGAAATCAACCTGCAGCTTTCTGCCTATATCCCTGAACAATTCATTCTAAATACAGACCAGCGGTATATCTCGTATAGAAGGATAGCCGGTGTCGCTTCTCTGGAAGAGCTTTATGACCTGAAAGACGAGCTTGAAGACAGGTACGGCCCTTTGCCGGTTGAAGTTGTAAATCTTATCGAAATAATATCAATTAAAGTCGCACTTCGTAGAATGCGAATAACAAAACTTGAACAGGGTAAAGACACAGTTGTCTTTTCTTTTCACGAACAGCCGCTGGTTGACCCGCTCAATGTATTACAGATTCTTGAAAAATCAAAAAACAGGGTGCGATTTACGCCTGACTCGCGGCTAGTCGTTAATGTCCCCCTAGAGAAAAACACAAATCCTCAAGTGCTATTTAATGCAATAAGAGAAGTACTGTCAGCATTAGAAGCAGAGCCAGCGGTACATTAATCTGCTATCTTTTCGTTGTTTTTCCTTGTAAAAAGTACCCGATTGATATAAATACCTGTTCTTTCGCGCCCATGAAATTTCAGGCGGATTCTTGAAACTCTCCTCAACACTTAACGGGGTGCGTTCATTATACCCGTTCTAACCTTTTATTTACAAAGAGATCATTCAAATGAAGCAGGATAATATCAGAAACGTTGCTATTATTGCCCATGTTGATCATGGCAAAACAACACTTGTAGACCAGCTTTTTAAGCAAAGCGGTATGTTCCGCGAGAACCAGGAGGTTGCTGAAAGGCTCATGGATTCCATGGACCTTGAGCGTGAGCGCGGCATTACCATTGCCTCAAAAAACGGTTCTTATACATATAAAGAATTCCACATCAATATAATTGATACACCTGGGCATGCGGACTTTGGAGGTCAGGTCGAGCGGGTTCTGCGCATGGCTGACGGTTGCCTATTGCTGGTAGATGCCCAGGAGGGGCCGATGCCGCAAACATATTTTGTTCTCAAAAAAGCGCTTGCCATATCCCTTCCCGTTATTGTGGTCATAAACAAGATTGATAAGCCTGCAGCCCGCCCTGACTGGGCTGTGGATCAGGTATTCGATTTGTTCGTTAAACTGAACGCACCGGATGAACTCCTTGACTTTCCGGTTGTATACGCATCCGCCAAAACGGGTTATGCCGTTAATGAACCAGGAGAAACCGGCTCTGATATGGAGCCTGTCTCTGAAAAAATAATAAAATATATCCCACCACCTGCCGGGGACCTAGAAGCACCATTACAGATGCAGGTAAATACTATTGATTATTCACCATACTTAGGCCGTTTGGGAATTGGCAAGGTTGTCAACGGTACCATGAATATTAATAGAAATATAGTTGTTGCCAAACGAGACGGCAGCCTTGTTCCAGCAAGAGTTACGAAAATCTTCCGCTTTGAAGCTGACCAGAAAGTGGCGACGGAAATGGCTGTTGCGGGAGAAATTGTGGCCGTTGCCGGAATGGATGATGTCACTGTCGGCGTAACCTATACTGACCCGGATGATCCTAAACCTTTGCCTCTCATAGAAATCGACCCCCCAACAATTTCCATGAATTTTATTCCAAATGACTCACCTTTCGCTGGGCAGGAAGGAAAGTTCGTAACCTCGCGTCACATTGATGAGCGCTTAAGCAGGGAAACACTCGCCGATGTTGCACTCGTGGTCGAGCAGTTACAGGAAGGAGTTGGTTTCAAGGTTTCAGGCCGAGGGGAACTGCATCTTTCTATACTCATTGAAAAAATGAGGAGGGAGGGATATGAGTTTCAAGTAACAAGACCCCAGGTTATCATGAAAAAAGAGCAGGGCGTTTTACTTGAGCCATATGAGGAATTAACGGTAGATGTTGATGAGCAGTTTATGGGTGCCGTCATAGAAAAACTGGGCGAGTTAAAGGGACAGATGCTTGACATGACACAGGAAAATGGCATGGCCAGGCTTGTTTACAAAGTCCCGACCAGAGGGTTGCTTGGCTTCCGGTCCGATTTTATGACCGACACTAAAGGCATGGGTATGATGAACTATGTTTTTGCTGAATATGGGCCACATGCCGGTGACATTGTAAATAGAGTAAACGGTGTTCTGGTTGCCATGGAAAACTGTACAACAATTGCCTATGCTCTGTTTAACTTGCAGAACAGGGGGCGACTTTTCCTGGGGCCCGGCCAAAAAGTTTACAAGGGCCAGATAGTGGGAGAAAATGCCCGGAACACGGACCTGGTAGTAAATCCGGCAAAAGGCAAAAAACTCACCAATATGCGGGCCTCAGGATCAGATGAAGCTGTTATACTTACTCCACCTGTTGCAATGAGCCTGGAGGATTGTATATCGTATATTAATGATGATGAACTGGTGGAAGTAACACCGGACTCGATCCGTCTCAGAAAACGAAAAATTTGAGGTGAACAGGATGAAAGGAAAAAAGGTTTCTGAAAGCAGTGTAATCATGGCACATGTAATGATGCCTCAGGATTCTAATCCAGCAGGTAATGTTCACGGTGGGGTTATTATGAAACATATAGATAATGCAGCAGCGGTTGTTGCCACGAGACACTCACGCAGTATAATTGTTACTGCATCCATTGATCGCCTTGACTTTTTTCACCCTGTATATGTTGGGAACCTTCTTACCCTGAAGGCAAGCCTTAACCTGGTCGGGAGAAGTTCCATGGAAGTTGGTGTCCGTATTGAGGCTGAAGACCTGCTTTCTGAAAAGATTAGTCACATAGCTTCAGCATATCTCACTTTTGTAGCCCTCGATAATAAAAGTAAACCAACAGAAGTTGCACCTCTGATTATTGAAACCGATGAAGAAAAAAGGCGTAATAGACAGGCGGCTTCTAGGAGGGATTTACGTTTAGCTGAAAAGAAAAGGGAAGAAATGTGTAGAAAAGACAACAGAACCTGTGATATTTCAGACTAAAATGAGTTAATTATCGTTCAGTGTTGATTAAAGTTTTTTGCATTTTGAGGCAGTTGCTGCTGTAAAGATCGCGAATCGTCAGTGGGTTGCAGCGTGGACAGTGTTTCTTTTTTTATATCGTAAATACTGACGCTTTCAATAAGACTTTCGGCAGCCTCAAGAAGCTCTTCAGCTTGCCTTACAATTACATTCATTTTTTCAAAAGTATTCTGGGTGATATTGGAAATTGTTTCAATGCTGCTGGCAACAGTCAGTACTGTTTTATCCTGCTCCTGAGTAGCTGCAGCGATGCCAGAGATCTGATTGGACAGCACCTCTATGGAACCTCTTATCTCAGCAATATGGCTGATTACTTCTTCGCTTTTCTTGCCTTCTAGGTCAGACTGTTCACCACATTCACTTATATCCCTTAAAGAAAGTGATATTCTTTCTTGAACACTTTCCAGAAGTTCTGAAATATCCTGGGTAGAACGGGCAGTTTGTCCTGCCAGTCCTTTTACTTCATCTGCAACAACGGCAAATCCTTTTCCATGTCTTCCAGCTCTGGCCGCCTCAATTGCAGCGTTGAGGGCCAGCATATTTGTCTGGTTGGCAATACCATTAATGGTTTCGATGATTGAGTTTATCTTTTCTGAATCATTGACAAGGGAGTTGACTTGGGCGCTGGCATCAGTAAGGGTGTTTGAAATAGATTCTGAAAGAATAAACATTTCCTGGATGACGCGATCGCCCTCATGGAGCTGCCCTGTTACCTGCCGTGCTTTATCGCTCGCTTCTCCCGAATTGAGCGCAACCTGGTGTGAAGAATCAGACATTTCCACCGTCGCTGAAGCAATATTAGAGGATTTGTCGCTTTGGTCGTTCAAGGCTTTTGAGGTATCATTTGCAACACTGTTCAAATGGCGTGCATTATCACGCACCCGCGAAGCCATTAGTTTCATGCTCTTTACATTGTTGGCAAATGTTTCGATTAACTTATTGACACCTTCTATCAGGTCTTTCAGCTCACCACTGGTGCCAGCCGGGTCTATTTTCACGGTAAGGTCGTTTTGTGAGGCACGATGCAGGCCCATGGTGAAGCGGGAAAGAGGAGCAACTATTTTGCGGTTTACATACATGCCGAGTAATAAGCCGATAATCACAGCACCTATGCAGACGGATATCATGAGCATGCGAGTTTGGTTTGCCAGATTTTCAAGTGAACGTGAAGTTTTCATGGCACTGTCCATGACGCCCATAGAGCTTTTTACAGTTTCCATGGAACCTGATACCTGGCTGATAGCCTTGGGAATTTCGTTCAAGCCGGTGTCAATACCTTTTATTGCTACAGAAAGGCTTGTAGTGAGCTCGCCAATCTGATTGCTGGAAGTTTTGGCAAGTTGTATGGATTTTCCTATAATGCCAGCGGCGGTTTCGCCTGCATCCAAGGCACTTTGAGCAGTTTTCTCAGCATTTTGGGCTTTAAGCAGTGCTTGTTGGTTGTTCTGTTCAGTGATTTTCCAGGCGTATTCTTTCAGCTGTTTAGCTGATTCTGTGATCTTGTTTCCATATTCCACCAGAGGAGCTTTAATTTCAGTGATCTGTGTAGTGCTCGTTGTTTCACCAAGATCACGCATATATCGGCGATACCGTCTCAGGTCTTGCTGGATTCCCTTGACGATGGCAAGGCCCTCACCCGAATTATTGATTCCTTCGAGTAGTGTCGTGATTTCTTTGGAATGTTCTAAAATTTCTTTAATATCTGTAAGGGGCTCTTCCACCTCTGAAGTAAATTCGTTGAGGTAATTAAAAAAGCCTATGTACGAATTGAGCACATGAGAATTAATTTCCTCAGCGGCCAGGATCAACTGCTGTGTTGGCCCGGAGGAGAGTTTAATTTCTTCTGAAATATTGCCTACTTCCTGGCTGATAGCTTCCAAGGCATTACTTTGGTTTACAAAAGAGCTCCTGATCGCATCCAGTTCCTTGCCAACCAATGCGGTGTTTTTTCTGCTTTCTTCAAGAGATGACTGCATGTTTCGGAGCTGAGCAAATTCCGCCTCGCTCTTCTTTAGGATAGAAATACTTTCATCAAGGGCACCCATTTCAACCATGGCGACTCGCAAGTCTGTTCCTACTTCGGTCATACCTTTATTAAGATTCGACATGCTGGAAGTCATTTTTGTAATGCTTGTAAAAGAAAAGATTCCAACGGCAACCAGGAGAACAACAAGGGTAAAGTTGCCTGCATTTATTGTATAGGCGATACTTGAGTTTCTGAAACGAAACTTCATAGGCATATTTCCAAAAACACATTTGATTTAATCAGGCCCTTGCACAATAAAAGGAACAAGGACCTGATTAATAAGTAGTATTAGTCAAATACTATTTTTAAGACTTGCGAAACGGCGTGAAAATGATCTCCAACATTGTTAAACACTGCTATGGACATTTCGGTGCCTTTGGCCGGATCAAATACTGAATCAGTCTCTTCGTGTCCTGTATTTAATTTACGGCCGGTTTCAACTGTCCACGACCCATTTTCCCATACCCCTTTTGCCTTCACGTCGGCGGCGTCCGGCGCGTCTGGTACGTAGGGGTTGTACTGGAGTACAAAGTCGCCCTGATATTCAAAAGGGTCTATTTTGTTGCTTTTGTAAGGAGATTTTCCACCATCACTGACGCGGGCGATATAAGTTTCGTTGCCCGATGCTGTATAGTGTGTAGAAAATTTACCCTTAGGAGCTGTTTTTGAGTAGTTGTGAGACTTATCGTGAATTATGCCTGCGGAGTTTGTGCGTGCCGCCTTCCATTGCCAGACATCAACTGTTCTTTCACCATCGCTCAACATATTGGCCGCGAAATCACCTTTTATAGGAAACATGAAAGACAGCCTGTCTTCGCGCTCCTTGCCGGCAATATATTCACCGGTTTCTTTGTCGCCTTCCCATTTCCATGGTTTATGCTGATCATCCTTGCTGTCATCCATCCATGTCGCCAGGAAGTATATGCTGTCATCAGTATAAACAACTTTCAGCTTGACTTCTGGAACTGTTGTATATTTTGATTTTGCCCAGTTCTTTGCGTACTTCCCCTTCTGTTTTTCTTTATTTGTACTGATGATTTTTTCAGGTATTTTACTAACCTTAATGACATTTTCCGGTGCGGAATCCCACACGGCCTCAGCAACCCCGTCAACTTCCGGAGCTTGGGATACCTTTTTGGCCTTTACAGCTTCCTGCGCGGAAGCAGCAGCTACAAAACCATACAAGGCGATTGTTACAACAGCTACTTTAAACTTCATATTCCCTCCTGTAATTTCCGATGTAAATATTAATCTGTTGCTTTAGGTCTAAACCATAAACAATATATCGGTCAGATTTCTGCTATGTTTAAGAATAATGTACCAAATGTCAAGAATTAGTGCCACATTGTGGTATTAAACAAATGGAGCGGGGGATAAGTTTCATAATTTCAACAAGTTGCTGTTGGTGGCAACGCAATATTACAATTATTATTTTTCGAAAATATAATGATTTATGATCGACAAGCTGAGAATAGGAATTGTAACTGAAAGTAATATTGCAATAGAGGAATTTGACTGTGTAACTATTTCATGATGAAGTAAAAATTAAAACGTTCACTTTGACCCACTCCCTGCCCTTGCCGGA
>CALZHP010000012.1 GCA_945787325.1 uncultured Desulfobulbaceae bacterium | reverse complement strand
CATAAAAAACAGTGGACTTGAAAGATTTTTTAGCAATATCATTCTATAAGAATGACCTAATATACGGGATAAAACTCACAGCAAACCACTATCATACTGATATTGCTGAATATATTTATTGCCTCCCTGTAATATTTAATAAAATTTTCTTTATTCCTGCCTTTTTAAATAAATTTTCAGTAATTTTTCTCTGTTTTTTCTGTGAGAATCTTTCAATGTCTTCTTCAGGCAACTCTATAATAGCGTCGTTTCCACTCAACCTGACACGGCATCCGTAAAATCCATTAACATGCAGGTGTTCTTCACATACTGCAGCTGTTGATAGGAGATCCTTCGTAATTTCCTCACCGGTTGGTATTCGAGTTGCCAAGCAGGAACCAGATGGACGGTCCCAGGTCGAAAGGTTTATAGACCTGCTCAACTGCCGAACCTCTTCTTTCTTTAGTCCGCTATCAGCAAGTGGCGTTTTAATATCGAGCTCATCTATTGCTAACAACCCAGGACGATCATCATCTAGATCATCAAGATTTGTACCGTCTAATAGAATGTTAATTTCATAATCAGCACTTACGCGTTCTTTAATCATGCTGAAAATGTTCTTTTTGCAATAATAGCATCGGTTTGAAGGGTTTAAAACAAACTCAGGAATTTCAAAAGGATCTGCATCTATTACAAGTAGCCTGCAACCAATTTCATCAGCAACACTTTGTACATGTCCAAGTTCATCAGGAGGTTGCAGTACTGTGTTTACAAATACAGCCAGAAAATTATCATGTCCAAGTATGTCAAATGCTACACGGGCCAGAAAAGAACTGTCGGAACCGCCCGAGAGAGCAACCGCCACTTTTCCGAATGAGCGCAGCATTTCTTCAAGCTGCTTTTTTTTGTTTTCTGCTTTTGTGTCCATGACAACCACATACCTATCAAAGACAATGAATCACCGGCGTTGAAATTATTCATCCGGTAATGTTTGAACCGGTTTCGAAAGCAAAAACTTTTTATCGGCAATCCATTGTTTCAGCGTTTCTGCTATTTCCCTTGCCTTCACAACACTTGAAAGCGGTGCCGTTTGAACTTGCTGGCCGTTTACTTCAATATGGCCGCTCTTGAGTTGAGCATAACTTACTTCCCCATAATTGCGTGAAACCTGGTTTGAATAATCATGGGCATAGTCTACAACCTGGGTATAAATATCCGCGTCTGATACTCCGGTGTAAGCGGCCATTTCTTCATTAAGCACCGGTATTGGTACGCCAATGCCTACGGCAAGAGTACATCCATAGCCCTGCATACTTACCCCACGCAGCCATTTGGTTGACATTTCTTTCAAATCACCCTGCACCATCATTGTTCCAGATGGCCGGTTCGGTGTACCTCCGTCTGCTCGCGGAACGCCAGGATTATGCTGTGTACCGTGCCATGTCACATATCCTACTCCACCGCCAAGGAAAATCCTAGTGCCAAGGCCAATAGTTTTATAAAAAGGATCGTTCATGAGTGGGCTCAGTTCACCCGCGCTACAGTAGTTGGCGTTTTTCGCCTTGGGTTTCAGCATTCCCATATAAGTATAAATTGCGCGGTCAGAAAGATTTATGGCACAATTATAGTTTTGATAGGCATTTCTGGGATTTGTAAGAAGCGCGTATGGCAGGTCTTGTAAGGTTATCTCTTTTTTTATTTTTTTATTCGGATAACAATCCGTACCATATGATTTACCTTCTAGAAAAATCGCTTTCCCGGCAACCAGATCTTCAATTACATGTCCCCCGCCATAGCGGAATTCCCCAGGATAGACCTTATTCATGGGATCATCATCGCAAAGCTCTGTGGCACCAATATATATATCAACCGCTGCCAGTCCTGCATATGCCGGCACTTTGTTAAGCCATACCTTTGAAGCCTTGAAAGTTGGTTTGGTATGACCGAAATTGATAAAAGCTCCGGACGAACACATTGGGGAAAAAGTGCCGGTCGTAACAACATCTATCTTGCGGGCAGACCCAACCGGCCCATTTTTCTTTACTATATCTACCATTTCCTCGGCAGTAACAATTACTGCTTCACCGGCTTTGATCTTGGCATTTATTTCATCATATGTTTTGTTTACCTTAAAATCAGACATTACACCTCCAGGTTGTTACTTAAATATAATGTAATTAAGAATTATTTTGGAGAACTTTCATCGGGAAGTTACTTTAATATATTGATATGGCATCACAGGTCGAAATCAGGAGAGGATTTTAGCAATAACTCCCAAGACAAGGCAACCTTTTTAAATTTTACCAGCCTTTTTTCTTTTCTTATATTAAGAGATGCTTTAAGTTTCCTTGTTTCCAGTTATATATAGGTACATTAAAAGATTGTATTAATGAACAAAACTATGATTGTAATTAATCAGGAATGACCATGACTCGTAAGAAAAAAGAAACTACGTTAACAGATATCAGAGATCGGATCGACGCGATTGACAATAATTTCCTCGAGCTCTTGAAGGAAAGACTGTATTGCGCAAAGGAGATTGGCAACCTGAAATCAAAAGAAAAAAGAGCAAAGTGGGATCCTCTCAGAGAACGCCAGATTTATGAAAGACTTATAAGTTATAACGATGATGAATTCCCGGAGCAACCTCTTCTCAGCATTTTTCATGAAATCATAACAACCTGCCGCCTTTCTCAAAAAAAAGTAGAAGTTACTTACCTGGGACCGGAAGCAACTTTTACCCATCTGGCAGGAGTAAAATATTTCGGACATGCTGCAGACTACAGACCAATGGAAAGCATTGAAGACATTTTTAATGAGGTTGAACGTGGGCGTACTACATATGGGATTGTTCCAGTTGAAAATTCTATAGAAGGAGCTGTGTTTTCAACTCTGGATTCTTTTATGAAACACAAGGTTAAAATTTGCGGTGAGGTTCGCTTGGAAATAAGCCACAACCTTGTAAACCAGTCTGGTGATATTAAAGATATCAAAACAGTTGCCTCTCATTCACAACCCCTGGCGCAATGTAGGGAGTGGCTCAAGAAAAACCTCCCCGGAGTTCCTACTCTGCCAGTGTTCAGCACCGGTGCCGCCGCCAAAATGGCTGCCGACGACAAAGATGTTGCCGCTATTGCCAGTGAACTGGCAATCAAAACATATCAGCTGCAGGTTGTTGTTAAAGGTATTGAGGATTATTCCGGCAACACAACAAGGTTTCTGGTAATCGGCAGTCGATCACCTTCAAAAAGCGGACTTGACAAAACATCACTTCTTCTGGGGTTGATGGATAGGCCCGGTGCATTAAGTGAAATACTGACCATCCTGTCTGCAAAAAATATCAACCTTGCTAAAATAGAATCGAGACCTATTAAAGGAAAGCATTGGGAATATCTATTCTTTATTGATCTGTTGGGCCATTACGACGATAAAATCGTCAAGGAAGGCTGTGAAGAGGTCAGGAAGATATGTTCTTACTTCGAAGTACTTGGCTCTTATCCCCTGGACAAAGACCCTTCCACCAATTGAAAAAGCATTCAATACTCTTTTTGGCAGATAGGATTTGCCGCACACAGTTAATATTAACGAGTAATAGATAATCATGCTTATTCTCGGAATTGAAAGCTCCTGTGATGAGACTGCGGCAGCTGTTTTAAGAGATGATACCGAACTTTTGTCCAGTGTTGTTAACTCTCAGATAGAAATCCACAGCAAGTATGGGGGCGTTGTTCCCGAACTTGCATCCCGACACCATATGGAGGCCATTTACCCTGTGGTAAAAAAAGCTCTCACCATGGCTGATGTAACGCTTGACGACATAGACTGTCTTGCAGTTACCAGGGGGCCAGGGCTTGTCGGATGCCTCCTAGTGGGATATTCTTTTGCAAAAGCGATATCAATGGTCCGTAAAATCCCATATGTTGGCGTCGACCATATGGCAGGTCATCTTCTTTCGATATTCCTGTCCGACAGAAAGCCGACTTTCCCATATATATCACTGGCCGCATCAGGCGGGCACTCCAGTATATTTCTTGTTAAGGATCAATTGCAATACCAGTTGCTGGGAAGAACACGCGATGATGCTGCAGGAGAGGCGTTTGACAAAGTCGCCAAGCTGTTGGGACTCGGATATCCAGGTGGTCCTATCATCAGCGAAGTTTCCGCTCAGGGAGACCCGAATGCTATTTCATTTCCAAGGGCCTGGCTTGAGCCTGAGTCGTTTGATTTTAGTTTCAGTGGCCTTAAAACAGCCGTTGCCAATTACGTGAATCAGAAAAAAACAAAAGGTGAAGATCTCAAACTGCCAGATATCTGCGCTTCTTTCCAGGAAGCTGTTGTTGAAGTCCTGGTTGAGAAATCACTGCTTGCTGCCAAAATGTATAATATTTCAAATATTGTTCTTGCTGGCGGTGTAGCCTCCAATCCACGATTACGTTCTCTCATGAAAAGCCGCGGTGAAGAGGAAGACATTTTTACATATTTGCCCTCTATGGAACATTGCACCGATAATGCCGCAATGATCGCGTTGGCGGGATATCACCTATTCAAGAGCGGTAAAAGAGACACTTACGATCTCGACGTCTATTCACGAATGGACGTTGCTAATCTAACATAAGCCAGAACATTATGAAAAAGATGTTCCTTAAACGTACTTTCAGGTACTATTACCTTCGCTTTCTACGCCTGAAGGGAAACCCTCATTTTGTGGCCAAAGGAGTAGCTATAGGGGTATTTATCGGAATTACTCCGACCATACCTCTCCATACTTTTTTAGTTCTTACTTTTTCCATTTTTCTCCGGGGGAGTAAAATAGCAGCCCTTCTAGCTTCAGTCGCTGTAAGCAACCCTTTAACTTTCTTTTTTCAATATTATTTCTCCTGGAAAATCGGCACTTGGCTGACTGGAAGTGATATGTCGTGGGACAGAGTTAACGCTGTAGTAGAATTCATTACTACCGATGCTGCTTTTAAAGAATCAATTATATCTCTATTTCACCTGGGGATCGATACACTTACTATTCTTTTAGTGGGTGGCTTTATCCTGGCCCTGCCGTTTACTTTTGTGAGTTATATACTCTCCTGGCAATACTTTAATACGTTGAGAAATAAAAGGTTGCAAAAAAAGGAACTTAGACGAAACAGTTAATAGTTGGTGAGTTTTCCGATCAGCCCGAATATTTCAAAATTACTCATGAAATATTTGGGCTAGTTTTAATTTGATGTACGTTATAATCCTATGCCCCGCAATGACATTAAAAAAACACTCAAGAAACATCGTCTTTCCCCAAAAAAACGTTTTGGGCAGAACTTTCTTGTCCACCAGCATATAGCTGACAGAATTGTTGACCTTTCCGGTGTCACTCCTGAAGATTCAGTAATTGAAGTGGGTGTTGGTCTTGGTGCGCTGACCAAGCCACTGGCTAATCGAGCAAAGAGTGTAACCGGTCTAGAAGTTGATTCAGGTATAATCAGGTGGCATGAAGAAGAATCAGATTTGCCGGATAACGTTAACCTGGTCCACCAGGACATTCTGAAAGCTGATTTTAATGAGCTTGCCAATAATTGCGGCGGCCGCATCAAGATAATTGCAAACCTGCCCTATTCTATTTCAAATCCTTTCATGTTCAAACTGCTTGAAAACCATGAATTGATTGACTGGGCAGTTTTAATGGTCCAGAAAGAAGTTGGCAAGAGACTCACGGCAAGTGCCGGCACAAAGGAATATGGAATTTTAACCGTCCTGCTGGGATCCGCTGCGTTCATTAAACCGCTAATGGAAGTTGCACCGGGTAATTTTCATCCCTGTCCCAAGGTAGATTCGTGGGTCATACAAATTTCATTTCAGCCTGTTCCTGACCATGTTAAAGCTTTACCTCCTTTTGACAGGATAAGCTTAAACCGAATTGTAAATGCAGCCTTTCAGCAGCGCCGCAAAACACTTATCAATTCTATTTCATCAGCGAATCTGTATAACTTGTCCAAAAGTGATATTGCAGAAGTATTAGCACAACATGGCATTTCCCCTCAGATACGAGGTGAAAAATTAACAGTTGATGATTTTGTTCATCTTACAAATGCTTTTGAGAATTTGAAAAAATCAAAATAATATACAGTGGCTATAAATTAGATCCTAAGGTTCAATTTTTCCTCAATATTTCTCAAGGAGAATCCTGATGCAGAACTTTGTTTTCCAGAATCCCACCAAAATAATTTTCGGCACAAATACTATTAAGCACATCGGTGAAGAAACTGCTGCTTTTGGGAATAAAGCTTTGTTGGTCTCTGGAAAAAATAGCTCCAGAAAAAGCGGAGTGTATGATCAGGTTCAGCAATCGCTGAAAGCTTCTGGACTCGCTGTTATAGAACACAGCGGTGTCAGGTCTAATCCTGTATTGAATCATGTTCATGAAGGCATTCAGCTGGCCAAGAACAATAAGGTGGAAGTTATTGTAGCCGTGGGTGGCGGCAGTGTTGTTGACAGCGCCAAGGCAATTTCTGCCGGTGCCTGTGCCGAACACGATGTCTGGAAGTTTTTTATAGGGAAAAAAAGCGTGAAAAAAGCCTTGCCCCTCACCTGCGTGTTAACTCTTGCTGCTTCCGGTTCTGAAATGAACAGCGGCATGGTAATCACCAATGAAGAGAAAAAACAGAAATTCGGTTTTGCAAACAAGTTATTGTATCCCATGGTATCCATCCTGGACCCGACTGTGACATATACCGTACCACCTGATTATACTTCCTACGGAGCGGTAGACGCTATTGCCCATGTGCTGGAATATTACTTTACCACTGAAGATAGCCATACACCTGTCCAGGACCGTTTTATGGAAGGCCTTGTCATAAATGCCATGGAAAGCTGCGACCAGGCCCTAAAAAATCCAAATGATTATCAGGGGCGCGCCAATCTTATGTGGTCTGCAACTCTGGCCTTAAACGGCCTGACCGGTGCAGGGCTCGGTAAAGTTGGTTTTCCCATGCATATGATCGAACACTCTTTAAGTGCATTTTATGATATTGCACATGGTGCAGGACTTTCCGTGGTTATTCCCGGCTGGATGAAGTGGAAAATGCAAACAGACCCTACCAAGTTTGTACAATTCGCAGAGCGTGTTTTTCATATAGTAACCGGCAGTGATTCTGAAAAAGCGGCAGCCGGTATTGCACACCTTGAGAAATGGTTTCAGAAGATAAACAGTCCAACATCTCTAAGTGAGGCAGATATACCGGAGAAGGACATACAGAAAATTGCAGAAAACGCTGTCGAGCTTGGTAAAATATGGCGCATGCGCAAATATGATGCGCAAACTATTGAAGAGATTCTTGCCCTTTGTAAATAAACTTAATTAAAACCGACATGCCTCAATATACTTGGGAATTGTACTTCAGTATATTCTGTATTTTCTATAAAGTTAGATTGCGATACTCCTTGTCTAGCCCTGATATTTCTCGAGGTGATATTAAAAATTCCCCTCGATTATTTACCTAATTTTTGCGTCTACACAAATTCTATAAACCCTTGGACTGGGATGACCGCAGACAATAGATTCAGATTCGATTAACTCACGATTTTGTCTCTGGCAGGCAGTTCTTACTTTTTCAACCGAATCATCAAAACTACCTTCCTGTTGAAAATCATAAAAATGAAGCCAGCCGCCTTTTTTCAGCTTTACCAGCGCTATATCAATAAATAATTCACCTGTTTTAGGCAAAGGCATTATCACCCTGTCAAACATTGTATCAAATGTTGGCAATACATCTTTCACATCCCCTTCAAGCAACTTGACATTGTTTATTTTCCTGTTAGCGGCAAGATTCTGCAATGCATACTCATGAGCAATTTTATTCTTCTCTATTCCAGTTATCTCATTGGCTTGACTGAGTTTTGCTATGACAAGCGGGAACGCACCGATGCCTGAAAACATAACTAAAACTTCTTCACCAGGCCTGGCAAGATTTGCCACCCTTTTTCTTTCATTATTGCTCCTTACTGAAAAATATACTTTTTCCGGATTCAGAAAAAACCGCACCCCATGTTCTTTGTGAATCGTTTCTTTTCTGTTTTCTCCGGCTATTATTTTTAAAGGAATTGTCCTGAACTCTCCGCTGACAATACCATTACGCTTTGCTGCCACCTTAACGTTTTTTTGAATATTGATAATAGCATCACCAATAATACCCTCTTTTGCTTCCAGTTCAGGTGGGATAATTATTATTGCAATGTCTCCGACGACATCAAATGAGCCAATAAGATGCTGAAGCTCCTCTTCTGTCAAATCATTCCTCAACGCTTCTTTAAGTTTCATTAGTAAATAAACTGAAAAATTATATATGTTACTGTTAAGGATAAAATTTTATTTTAGAGTTTCAGTTAGAAAATTTGTAAAACGTTTCCACGATTTCTTATCGGCATCTTCCCGATAACGTTTTGAACCGAATACAGTAAAGGCATGTGGCGCTCCGCCGTAAGTGATCATTTCATGATCTATCCCATTTTTTTCGAGTTCACCTGCAAGCCCAGCAAATTGATCCATGGTAATGTTAACGTCAGCGGTGCCGTGCATAATCAATAATTTCCCTTTCGTATTTGAATAATCCTGCCCTTCCGGGGTACTCAAACCACCGTGAAATGTGACAAAACCTTTTACATCCGCACCGGACCTGGCATATTCAAGCACAGCCGCTCCTCCAAAACAATATCCCATCACCACTACTTTATTAACATTGCAGCCCTTGGTTTTAGCGGTATCCAGAGCCCCACTAATAAGGGCCCGCATTTTCTGACGGTCTTTATAAAGTTCACCAGTATGCTGCCGTTTATCCGTTACCTCTGTGGGGCGAACTCCTGCACCGAATAAATCGGCAGCAAAAACCGCATACCCCATTTCCGCAAGCATGTCTGCTCGCTTAATTTCATAATCGGTCAGCCCGTCCCAATCATGTATAAGCAGTATCAACGGAGCAACTTTGGAAGGAATGACGAAATATCCTTCATAAGGCTGTCCGTTAACTTTATAGGATACGTTATTACCTGCAGCAATGGCTGAAGAAGAAACTACTGTAATTAATAAAAGTGTGACTATATATTTCATGGTATACCTCCTTGCTTCTTTTCAAAGGATTTTTCAATTGTATGTTATTTAACTGTGAATGTTAAAAACTATGCATATTTAAACAACAAATCAATATAGAGGTACATGTAACCGCCAATTTTTATTATTGAAAAAAAAAGATCGTGTTTAGGCGGGAAATAATAAGATAACCAGAAGCGATAATCCAATAAACCTTGCTGTTCAATTAGTACCGAGGAACAAATGGTACATGTTTCTATTAAACGAGCCTTCTCTGAATGTATCAGGACGACATGGCAAGATGAATTTTCTGGGCCAACGCCTGGTTGTATCCATGCGAAACCATGTTTGCTACAACACGACCGCGTAATGGATAGCCAACCAGGTACAGGTCGCCGATAAGATCCAGAATTTTGTGGCGTACAAATTCATCAGGATAACGGAGCTCGGTATTGATTACCTTGCCATCATGTATAATGATATGGGAATTAAGATAACCACTGCCGACCTTACCCATTTTCTGCGCCATATCTATATTTTCAAAGGTATTGAAAGATCTTGCAGGAGCTATTTCCTTTTCAAATGAATTCTTTTCGGCATTAAAAGTATATTGCTGTTCAAAAATGGGCGCTGGATAATTGATCCGCATGCTCACTTCAAAACCGTCATATGGTTCGATATAGAGGTATTTTTCATCCGGGTCTTCAATCCCTACCTGTATAAGCTTGTGGATTACAATTTCCTGACGCGGCACTTCCTGTTCGGCAACTCCTGCATCATTTATCAAAGTGCAGAAATCAGTCGCTGAGCCGTCAATATTGGGAATTTCTTCGTCTGCAGTAATTAGTACATTTGAGATACCAGCCATGCTGAGTGAAGCCATAAGGTGTTCAACGGTGCGTATGTAATGATTATTGTGTACAAGTACTGTTGAGTTTGCGGTAAAAGCCTGTCCCGCATTGGATCCTTTAAGATTTTCGAGGGCAGAGATATGACCAGGTACAGTAGTACCGTCTAGTGCCTGAAAAACTATACCGGAGTTCGGCTCAAGCGGATTGACGATTATCCCGGTCTTACGCCCGCTCAGCAGCCCGGTACCGTTCAATACAACATTGCCACGTAAAGTAAGCTGCTGCAGTTTGCTTTCAACCAACTCGGCTGATCCGGGAAGAACGTCTGTATTATCCTGTGATTCTTCAGCTCTTGCTTCAGGTACAAGAGGCTCCTTCATCATTTTATAGCTCGTCAGAATCTCGGATATTTTCCCAACAAGCACATCAAGGTCCAATGGTTTTTCAAGAAAATCAGCAGCACCAAGTTTTATGGCATTTACAGCTGATTGAATACCTGCATGTCCACTCATCATAATAACGGGAATTTCAGGGTGTGTTTTACGTAATTGTGCTAATACAGCAATACCATCAGAACCTGGCAGCCAAATATCCAGAAGTACCATTGATGGTTTTGTTTTTTTCAACTTTTTAAAAAAGCTGGGAGCATCCGGGAAAGAAGAAACCTTGTAATCCTCGTCGGAAAGGACGCCCTCCAATGATTGCCGAATTGCTGTCTCGTCGTCAACCACAAAAATCTGAATGTTTTTTGATGAATTGCTCATAGGTTGTTTGTCGTGATACAGAGATATTCTACCAGCTCAGATATTTCTCCATGTTTATGAATATGAATAGCACAGCATGAGATAGGTTTAAGGTAAGCCGGGCTGAAAAATCTCAATAATTCTGAAGGTTGAAATACTTGAATACTTTATAATTCGCGTAACTATATTCCAGTATTTCCTGTTAGTCAATTGTGCCCTTTTCTATACAGAATATTACTGTGGAATACTTACATAAGGCTATAATCTGGATAGAAGATTCGGAAGGTAATACATTAACTGTATATTGAAATAATGAGGGGAATCCTGTAAATAGGATTCCCCTTAAATGCACTTCTCCACTGTTGGTGTAAGTGTTATAAAATTATTTATTAAATTTTCTGGACCATAATCCTGATATACAAATCAATCCTAAACCAAATAGAAACATGGTAGCTGGTTCAGGAATATCAGAGGGCGATCTTACTATGGCAGTTAACGTATTAAGATGTGACCCTAAGTATGACTTAATGCTCAATGCAGATGAACTAATGTCTATACTGTAAAGGTGAGAAGCTGAAATTGCCACTGGAACCAAAACCATTGCTAATCCTGTGATGCTTATTGTTATCTTGTTTTTCATTTCATCCACCACTTTTTCTTTCAACATTTAAAAGCAAATAGCCTTCATAGGGTCTTTACCCCATTGAAGGCTCATAACAACTTTAATTGTCCTCTTGCATTGGATAACTCCTTTTAGAGGTACACATGTATTATTTATTTAAAATTACACTAAGCATTAAAGAAATAATTTCAAGTGTGCGTAAAGATACGGGTAAAAAAACTTTAATCATCAAATTAAAGATTGTTGATAAATGAAATATGAGAAATGTGAATGAGGAAAAATATTGATGAGGTTTTTATATTTTATCCTTATTGTGACACTGTAGTTCTTCTGTTTTTATGTAGGAAAAGGTCAACTTTTTTCATTCTCGTGATCTCTTCCTTCACACGGGCTAGCTCAGACTCAAGCTTGCTGTTTTTTTCCAGCCTGTCTGCGAGCTTTTTTGCCCTTACCCTAGAATCAGAAACAAGCTTATTGTTATGTTTGGCAAGCTTAGAAACTTCTTTCTCCAGGCCCATGATCTTACCTAAAAGAACAATGTGCATCCGGGCAAAATCGATTTCGGATTTGTTATTCGAAAGTTCCAACAGTGTATTGAAATACTTTAAAGATGCTCCATAATCTTTTTCAGTATTATCAGGATGAATATGAAGTATGGCTGATTTTTCAGCAGCCTCTTTGTGGAAGCTGGTAATCGGCTTAGTGTCTGCAATCAGAGAGAACTCCCTGGCAGCTTCAGAATATTTTTTTGAAGATTCCAGCGATTTGGCATATTTCATTTTTTGTATTAATGATTTAGTTTTTTCATAATTGGTTGCACCTACCACATGATGAAATTGAGTAATTTGGGCACAGCCAGAAAGAAATAATATAACAATTACATAGATCAGCACACGTCTAATATGAAACATATTTATCATCTGCATTTTTTCCATCTTCATTTTTCATTTTTTTACTTTGAGCAGCTGGAAATTCAACCGTAAAACTCGAACCTGAGTCCAGCTTGCTTTCGGCAAGTACCCTCCCCCCCTGCCCTTCAGTATAAGCTTTAATAAGTGCAAGGCCCAGGCCGGTTCCCTTGGTTTTTGACATTCCTGAGTTTTTAGCCTGAAAAAACTTTGTAAAGACTTTAGGAAGGTCTTCAGGAGGGATACCTACTCCATGGTCTCTCACTACAGCACGAATTCCAAACTTTGATGGTGAAATGTGCAGATCAATTTCACCGCCATCATGAGAATATTTAATGGCATTGCTCAACAGGTTGCGAAAAATCACCCTTATCTTACGATGGTCTCCACTAATTTTCGGTAATGCTTTTTTCGCTATTATATTGAGCGATATATCCCTATGCGATGCAACAATTTCTGCTTCTTTAGCAACAGGCTCAATGATCTTTAGAAGATCAGTGGTAACCATATTATACTCCATCATTCCGGCATCAAATTTCGCAATATCCAAAAACTGATCATTAAAGTTTGAAATTCTTTTTATACCTGTATTTAGTGATTCAAGCAGCCTAAGTTGTTTGTCATTTAATTCTCCAGCGGTTTCCTTTTTCAGTAGGTCATGGGTCGCCTGAATTATCGTTAAGGGATTGCGCAGTTCATGAGATACCTGCTGCATCATTTCAGCCTTAAGCTCATTTGTGTCTTTAAGCTGCTGGCTCATATTATTAAAGGAATCAGCCAGCAGCGCAATTTCATCGTTTGAGTTAATTTTTACTGGCTCAAAATCACCCTTGGCAACTCTCCCGATACCTTTGGCAAGATTGTCAATTGGTTTCGTTATGGTCCTGGAAATTAGTAAAGCCATAAACACGGCAAGCAGCACTGTGCATATTAAAATGAACAGTGCTATCCTGGTTGAACGGCTGGTCGTTGTTTCGACCTTTGCCATGGAATTGCCTATGGTAAGCTGGTTTAGGCCTATTATATGGTCTAATTGCCGTTGCAGTGCTTCAAAAGAATTATGCCATTCTTCACTTAATTTGCCTGTATCCATGGCCGACTTATTTTCCTGCTTGCTGATAAAACTTGTTTCAAGCCAGCGATGGGTATCTCCAATTTTTTTAACAATTGCGAGTTCTGCATTGTCCACTTGCAGAGTACGAAGTGAATTTAGGGTGTTATCAAACTCTCTAAAGCTGTCTAATAAAATGTCAAAGTAAGTTTTATCCCCGGATATTAAATACTTTTGAGCATATCCTTCCTCATCAAAAATTATTGTCTTAAGCTGTTTAGCCTGATCCACAGATTTGACGTTTGATGAAAGAGTTATTTGTGCAGCACTTGAAACTTCTCTCAGCTCAAGTAAAACATATGAAGTGGAGAGCACCATAAGGACGATGATGGCTATGAAGCCAAACATCATTTTTTTGAAGATGGGTATTTTCATTGCCTCTGACCTCGGTTTGGTGATAAGAACAATGAATAACTCATAACAAGCTAAAGTTTATATAATAGCAGGTGATTAGCCTGTTTGTAAAATGATTCTTTAAATTTTTTTAATAAAATCTATAAAATGTTAGAAGTATAAATCTTAATCAGATAAAAAATGACTGACTGATAATATCTAATTCATAACCAGAAAAACCAGGTTAATACAGCCAATCAGAAAGCCCAACAGCGCGCCGAACAAGTTGATATACTTGAATTGCTCCTCCATTATTCCAAGAAGAAGCCCTTCAAGACGCAGCAGGTCGAGTGTATTAACCTTGTCGGCCACCACCTTCCTTATATTAAGAGAATCTACCAGGTCTGGCACCTCACGAACCAGCAGTTCACTGAGCCGCTGAAGGATGTATTCCTCTAAACCGGTCTGCACCCTAGCAGGTAATATTTCTGATAACATCCCTACAGGAGTATTCATCAATCGTTCCTGTCTCAGTTGTGTAACTAAATCATCAAGCATTTTCTTGACATGATCGGACTGAACAATTGTAACAATTTCAGCTGTAATACGGGATTTACCATCCTCGGTTCCCTTCTCACCCAGCAGGGCAATCATCATATTCGAAACAGGTTGTTCTTTCTGGTTCTTTAGATAATTTCTAATCACATCAGCAATTGTATTTGATATTAATGGCTGTTGTAGAAACGATACAATCTGAGCACTTATTTGTTTACAGAATGACTCTATCGATTCAACTTCGACTTCCTGGACCATTTCTGAAATAGGTCTATCCAGAAGATACTGTAGGCGTTCCTGAAGAATAGAGGTGATTTTCTGTCTTACTTCTTCATCAGTAAGCCAACTGTGAATCTCCTCTTCTTTGTTATTTAGATAATCGCGAATGCTGTTTTCTATCTTATGTGGGTTTAAAAAATTACCTGCTAAAGCAGCAAGAGGCCCCAGTGAAGTAATAAAGTTGTCAATGCCTCCACGAATTCCTGTTACAATTCGGTCTCGGACATGCGGTTCTTTCAGTAATCTTGCAAACCTGTCAAGCAGCTTGGGAGCTTCCTGGTCTATCTTATCAAGTATAAGGTTAATGAGATCTTTCGGAAGTATATCATTTGCAGTTTTGCTCTGTTCAATAATTGAAATGACCTGTTTATTTATGAAATCGTCAACAAACTCTTGAGCCTCTTTGCTTGCCAGGATACGGTTTGCAGATTTTTCAACAACTGAGCAGAAGTACTCCATGCTCTCATCGGAAAAAATATCTTTAAGTTCCTGATCCAGGAATTCATCAAGATGGCTGTTAACAAGTTCTGTGAGTTTTTCTGAAAAATTATCACTGTCGATAAAGTTGTGCAGTTCCCTGAGAAGCTTTTTCTGCAATATTTTTACTCCAACATTAAAATCTTCCCTAAAACGATGCGGTATAAGTGATTGCACAGGTCCAAGATCTTTTTCCATCAATTGAGTGATGTTACTTTCTATAATCTCACTCAGTTTTTCCTGGAATCCTTCCTCTGTGAGCCCTCGACTTATATCTTTACTTGTAAGTAGATGATCACCTACCATCTCACCTATATTATCTGCAAGCTCATATCTCTTAGCAGGAATAACACCGGGAGTCATGGGTATCTTTAAGCCAAAAAGCCGCCAGGGTTTAAGCGGTCTGAAAAGCATCTTGATCGCAACATAATTTGTCATGTAACCGATAAAAGCTCCAAGAATCGGTGGAGCCAGAAACGTAACTACTGGGTTCATAGTATAATCCGGATTGAAATTATGTTTGTTTGGCGCAGGAATCTCTAGGTAAATATCACTTGGCAGGTTTCATCCACCATGTCATCAGCACCTGCAGAGGATTATAATAGAGCGGTAAATTATCGGGGCGTTCGAAAATATTACGGTATGCGACCCTGTGGTTATCAACATACCAATTGGGAACAACGTAATGACCAAACCACAACACTCGGTCTAATGCTCTGCTTGCCGCGGTAAGTTCCTCCTGAGTTTTAGCGTATATTATTCGGTCAACTAGTTGATCGACTACCGGATCTTTAATGCCAATAAAGTTTCTGGAACCATTCCGGTCTGCCGCCGAAGAGTGCCAGTAGTCACGCTGTTCATTCCCGGGAGATTGAGACTGTCCGAAAGAATTTACAGTCATGTCAAAATCAAACCTGTTGAGCCTGTCAATATAAAGTGCTGGATCAATAGTCCTGTATTCCGCCTTTACACCAAGACGTTTCAGGTTGTTTACATATCCTGCCATTACCCGCTCAAAAGAGGGCGACACCAGAAGTATCTCAAATTGAAACGAGTTACCGGAAGTATCCCTTAGCTGACGGTCTTTAACCGCCCATCCTGCTTCAGTTAATAGTTTTTTTGCCCTACGCAAGTTACCGCGAAGACTATTTGGCGCAACTGTTGAATAAGCCTTTGGAGATTCATTGAACACTTCCTTTGGCAGTTTATCCCTAAAAGGTAAGAGATAAGAAAGTTCCAATCCTTCAGGCAAACCACTCGCTGCAAGATCCGAGTTACTGAAGTAACTTTCACAACGGGTATACTGATCGAAAAAGAGCTTGCTATTGGCCCATTCAAAGTCAAAAGCAAGTGTAAGCGCCTTGCGTACCAAACGGTTTTTGAAAATCGGTCGCCTCAGGTTAAAGACAAAACCCTGCATGCCGGCATTATTATTGTGCTGCAGGTTCTCCTTTATTATTATTTTTTTATCGAACTTCGGACCGGTGAGATCCCTCACCCACTGCTTGGCTATATTGATGTACATAAAATCAAACTCATGGGCCTTGAATGCTTCAACC
Source organism: uncultured Desulfobulbaceae bacterium (assembly GCA_945787325.1). Lineage (GTDB taxonomy): Bacteria > Desulfobacterota > Desulfobulbia > Desulfobulbales > BM004 > CALZHP01. The sequence goes on along the minus strand of CALZHP010000012.1, from coordinate 29,221 downwards.
GAAACAATCTGGTCCTTAAAATATTTATAAGTAATCTTATCAAAATTGAACATACCATTACGGGTGGAATGGTCTTTTGCCCAATAATTTTCGTTACGGCGATAGGTAATAGATTTGCCAGGGTTTAAAGTATCAACAATATACGGGCCAGAACCGATTGGCGGTGTCATACCTGGTTCATCAAAGGCATGCTCTGTGTAAAATTTCTTAGAAAACACTGGGACCTGACTTGCAATCATGTGCAGTTCACGGTTGACACGAGCGAAGTGAAATCGGACTTTGTGATTTCCAAGAATTTCTGCCTTGGTTATATCCTGTAAATAAGACTGATAAAAAGGGTGAGCGGCATCGCTTTTAAGAGTTTCCAAGGAGAATTTAACATCTTCAGGAGTTACTTGGTTACCATCTGAAAAACGGGCGTTTTCGTTAATTGTATAGGTAACTGAAAGACGGTTTTCTGCAACTTCGATGTCTCTTGCCAATAAACCGTATGCAGCAAAAGGCTCATCCAAGCTGTTCACAGCCAAGGTTTCAAAAATAAATGAATCAAGACCCGAGGGAGAAGATCCCTTCAGGGTAAACGGATTCATCTTGTCGAAACTACCAAGGTCGTGAAGGACTAGGTGTCCACCCTTTAAGGCCTTTTCTGAAGTATAGTCAAACCGCTTGAAGTCCGGTGGGTATTTTAGCTTACCATCAATGCTGATACCGTGACCGGCCTGAAGAGTTGATGTGAAAATAGAAAAAATAAGGAGATTGAAAAATATCGAAAGCTTTGTGACTGTTTGAATAAATTGATTATTCATAAAAATGCACATCATTTAATCAGTATTCATTAAGAATCCTGATTGATTATATTGCCGAGGACCGAACCAATGATATTAACCAGTATAGTCAATATATCCATATCGTGTTCGGTAAATTTGCTTTCACGTTTATTCAACATCTCAAAAACACCAATCCATTCACCGTTAATGTGGAAAGGCATGGCCAGAATAGAAGTAGTATGAAAACTTGTTGCCCCATCAACCTCACTGTCGAAACGCTTATCCAGGTCAACATTTTGGACAGTTGCCGGTTTACCATGGCGATATACCCAGCCGGCAAGTCCTTTATCAAGAGGTAACCTTCGTTTTGAAAAAACTGCACCCTGCGGTCCGGCTGGAAAAGCTGTGCGTATTTCACTGGCATCAGGATCTGCAAGCAGAATGGAACTTGCTTCGCAATCGAGGAGTTCATTTGTCATCTCAAGAATACGGTCAAAAACTCGTGGACCGTGCTGATAATTGTGAAGTAGAATTGATACCTGTAGTAGAAAAAACATCTCACGCTGGGAAAGTGTTTTCAGCATATCGGGCGGTAGCATCTGGTGTAGAAGACCCTGGCACAAACCTTCAGGGTTTACCGCTTCCATATCCAAAAGAATCTCGCCAAGTCGATGGATATTTTTTTTCCTGCCCAACCATTTCATGAGACGACTGCTGGTTGTGGAGGAGGAATCGTTTAAGGTTTCAGATGTACCGAACTTTCTTTGACGCTCAATCGCTTTGTTAATCTGTTCGGATGTAACAACGCCTATTTTTTCAAGAATTTCACCGAGACGCAACCACTGGGTGCGATTATCCATTAATTGACCGGACAGGTTCGCTGCAATGTTTTCCTGGTAAGGATTACGGCCATCTGAAAAGAAAGCTGCAAGATAACGGTCCATGCGACCAAGTTCCTGTAACCGTGGTATTACAAAATGTTCGTAAAAATGGAGCGTACCTTCCATGATATCATCTGCAGAGCCAAAAATCTGAATACCTTTCGTAGCCAGTGCATCGGTTTCCTCATAACGGTACCCTTCCTCAAACTCATCATATAGGTCGTTTATGCGTTGAAGATAGTCTACATCAGCCATTTGGGCCATGAGGTCTGCGGAGGCAACCATTCTGGCGATTATTTCATGCATATTACTACTGAACAGGTTTTCTAAATTCAGTTCGTCAAAAAAAGATGTTTGAGAAATAATTTTAGGAACAACTTTAGAGTGGTGTTGGGGCCAGCTTTTTTTTATGAGATAATCTTTAGCCATATCCATGCTGCGCATCACATGGTTGAAAGTATACTTCCCCCCTTTTCCGACAGTATCACCCTTGTCTTTGATATATCCAGCATCGTGAAAAAGAGCAGCGGCCATTGCTATCATAAAAACATCCTCGGATGCTGCTTTGTTCTCCTTCTTGTTCCAACCGGCGATCATACGTGCCGTAGCAAGAGTGACATTGAGGGCGTGATCAAGATTATGATATCCGACCTGGCAGGCTTCATGGGATGGCCAGCGCCCTGCATATAGGTCAACAAAATCTGAAAGTATTGGGACAAGATTATCTGGCAGGTGATTATATTCCTGCCGTGCAACTTCACAAATCTGTTCTATCGTAATCCAATATTTGTTTTTGATTTTATTATTCGCTTCAGCCTTTTCGGGCATAAATTTCTCCGTGATTATGACTTGCACTGAAGATTCATCCGATTTTCATAATATAGAGGTTAGAACATGATAACATTAAACCCCTTTTTATGATCTCGGTTTTATAGTGGGTGTTTGAAAATAATTACCGTATCAGAAGTATTTTGTAATTAATTTTTCAATTTCCCTAGCTTCAGTCCCCGCGATGACAGTAACGCTCGCTAATAAAACTATTCTTATAGATAGACGTCAATGAAAAATTAACAGCTTGAAATATTACATTTTTTAATAACCAATGTTATTCAAAAGTTTTCTAATTCTTACTGTTAAATCAGAAATTACAACAAATAACAAAGACAGAATTTCTGTAACAAATAATTTCAAACATATCAAAAAAAATAAAATGGCGTTTTTTCTATTTTAAAAATGTGATATTGTGCCAGTTTTACTGATGGCAAACTGCTGTATTATTAACATACTATTGTCTGGTTCTTAACTGATAGTGAACTGAACAATAAACAATCCTAACCGGAGGCTTGAAATAATGGCTTCAACCATAGCCGAGAAAATATTTGCTTCTCACTTGAGGGATACACCAACACCCGGTGATGCGGTACTTGATATCGATGTTGTGATGTGCCACGAAATTACCACACCGATCGCCATAACCGATCTTATGGAAAAAGGAATGGACCGTGTTTTTGATCCTGACAAAATAAAAGCTGTAATTGATCATGTAACCCCTTCGAAGGATTCCAAAACCGCAACCCAGGCAAAGATTCTGCGCGATTGGGCCAGACGGCACAATATTAAAGACTTCTTTGATGTTGGAAATAATGGCGTATGCCACGCGCTGTTTCCTGAAAAAGGATTCATCCGCCCTGGTTATACTGTAATCATGGGTGATTCTCATACATGTACACATGGGGCTTTCGGAGCGTTCGCAGCCGGGATAGGGACTACAGACCTTGAGGTTGGAATTCTTAAAGGCGTCTGTGCTTTCAAGGAACCAGTTACCATGCGTGTTGATATTACCGGCACACTTCCCGTTGGCGTATATGCCAAGGATGTAATCCTGCACATTATAAAGAAAATAACAGTTAATGGGGCAACTAACAAAGTAATGGAATTTGCTGGACCCATTGTTGACAGGATGTCTATGGAATCACGCATGACACTTTGTAACATGGCTATAGAAGCAGGCGGAACCTGCGGTATCTGCATGCCGGACAGAACAACAGCTGAATATCTCTGGCCGTTTATTGATGATAAATATGAATCAGTAGATGATGCTGTTAAAGATTTTAAACAATGGCATTCCGATCCTGATGCGCACTATGATTCGACCATAACTATCGATGTTTCAGATCTCGTTCCCCAGGCGACCTTCGGTTTCAAGCCGGATGAGGTTAAAGATATCACGGATATTGAAGGCGAAAATGTAGACCAGATTTATATCGGGTCCTGCACTAACGGCAGAATTGAAGACCTGCGCGCTGCCGCCAAGGTTCTTAAGGGGCGAAAAATTTCCAGAAACGTGCGAGGCATACTATCCCCAGCGACTCCATCGATTTTTAACCAGGCATTGGAAGAAGGCATTATAAAAATTTTTATGGATGCCGGGTTCTGCGTTACCAACCCTACCTGCGGTGCCTGCCTGGGCATGAGTACCGGAGTATTAGCTGAAGGAGAAGTGTGTGCTTCAACTACTAATAGAAATTTTAACGGCCGCATGGGTAAAGGGGGTATGGTCCATCTTATGAGCCCACTTTCCGCTGCAGCAGCAAGTATTGCCGGTCATATAACCGACCCGAGAAAATACCTGCAGTAACAAATTATTTTTAATATTTTTAAACTGAATGTTAGAAACAGCGACTGGAGACATTTATGAAACAATTCGGTGGTCCGGCGATATTCTTGGACAGAAACGATATCAACACAGACGAAATAATACCGGCAAAGTACCTTACTGAAAACAGTAAAACAGCCTTAAAACCATTCATTCTTGAGGATCTGCATCTTGAAGGCTTTGATCCTCAATCAGATGAATTAAAAAATGCCGGTGTTATTGTAACAAGGGCAAATTTTGGATGCGGTTCTTCCCGTGAACATGCGGTTTGGGTTTTTGAGGTTAACGACATAAATGTTGTAATCGCAGAAAGCTTTGCACGTATTTTCCGTCAGAATATGTTCAACTGCGGCATGCTTGCTGTGGAACTCCCAAAGGAAGATATCGATATTATTCTTTCAATGGGTAACGTCGATATAGATATTGATGTGACTAATGGAGTTATCACAGCCAAAGGTGCCGGTGAAAAAACATTTAACTTCACCCTAAACGATTTCGCCAGGGAACTGATCCAGGCAGGAGGGTGGTTAGCTTACGCCGACAAAAAATACTAGTTTTCACGAAGCAAGATTACTACATCTGCTGCGTTAAAAACGCTTTCACATCCCTTAGGATAGTGAAAGACTTTTTGCCTTGCATCTACAGCAATCTTGCTTCGTGAAAATGGTTTTTATGCTATCCTGTATTAGTTATTACAAAACAAAAAGGTGTCTGGAAAATATCCAGGCACCTTTTTTTTGTATTCAAATAATTGAGACTATAAACCCTTCTCTTTCAGCTGACTTACTGTTTCCTTTTGGTCTTCAGACAACTTCTTTGGGATTTTGACAAGGATCTTGACGAAGATATCACCACGTGCGCCTTTCGGACCTTTAGGAAGTCCATGACCTTTAAGTCGAAGTTTCGAAGTTTGCTGTACCCCGGCGGGAACCTTAACCTTGAATTTCTTGCCTTCAAGGGTAGGAACGTTAACATCGTCTCCAAGGCATGCAGAACTGAAAGGGATTTTATGTTCCATGATCAAATCACTTCCATCCCTTGTAAAAGTTTTGTGCGGCTGTATCTTTATAAGAAGGAAAAGATCACCCGGGTGCCCACCTTCTGGAGATGGCTGTCCCTTACCGCTTAATCGTAATTTTTTGCCTTCTTCCATTCCTGCTGGAACTTTAACGGTAACATTTTCCTGCTTGCCTCCACGTCTCAGAGAAATAGTCTTTTCAACACCTGTAAGAACTTCTTTAAGAGAAATTGACAGTTCAAATATCAGGTCAGCACCCTTGGCGGGTTGCCGATATTGCCTGGCACCGTAGGCGGCTTGCCCTCCCCCGCCCATACCTCCTGCGGCCTGCTGAAAAAATATATCAAACGGACTGCCACCTCCGGAAGAAGTTCTGAATCCCCCACCTCCAAAACCACCAATCCCGAATTCCCTGAGAATATCACCAAGGTTGGATCCTTTGAAAATATCTTCCTGAGAATATCGCTGCTGGAATCCTTCTGAACCGAAGGTGTCATATTGCTGGCGTTTTTCCTTATCAGAAAGTACAGCATAAGCTTCGCTGATCTTCTTGAATGTTTCTTCAGCTTCCTTGTTATCCTTGTTACGATCTGGATGATATTTAAGGGCGAGCTTACGATATGCTTTTTTAATTTCATCAGGTGTACTCGTTTTAGTGACACCCAATACTTCGTAATAATCCATAATATTTATTTCAAATATTTTGTTTATATATTTATAACATATATCTGTTTATGTGTTTAAAATGGGACATCATCTCCCATTGTTGATGGCTCGGGATATGGGGGTTCGTCGTTATAACTGCTCCCTGCCGAATCACTTGTAGAAGCGCCGCGAGGAGAAAGCATTTTCATTTCACGTGCAACGATTTCCGTCGTATAACGGGTGTTGCCGTCACGATCATCCCACTTTCTGGTCTGCAGACGGCCTTCAATATAAACCTTGCTTCCCTTTGAAAGATATTCCCCGCATATTTCACCAAGACGACCAAAGGCAACGATGCGGTGCCATTCTGTCATTTCTTCTTTATTCCCGTCTTTTTTCCATGTTTCTGTAGTAGCAATTCTAAAATTTGCTACAGCTGTTCCGTTCTGGGCATAACGTACTTCCGGGTCTGCTCCGAGGTTTCCGATGAGTATTACTTTATTAACCATTTTTTCTCCTATACGATTAAGAATTGACGGGAAACTTTGACCAATTTTTTATGTGATACAAAATAACAATGATTTTAAAAAAATCCAGTTATTCATAATGTTTTGTAACTTTGGAAACAAGTGAAATTAGAATACATATAAAGTTTAACGAACTTATGGCATACAGCATTTGTAATTTATGATACCTGTCATATGAAATCATGTAACAGTTTTATCCAGCATTGCTGGCAAACCACCTTGCTGTTCAGGATTATAACCAAAAACTTCTTTCCAGATTTCATCACTTTCCATGCAGAGATAGACACATGTTTTAGGCGATACATGTTTAACCAACTCTCCATATACAGACTGATATAATTCGACTCGCTGTGATCTGAAATAGCGGGATTTGCCATCGAGCCCTTCAATAAACTCCTCATAGAAAATTTTACAATTCGGAAACCGGTCCTTTACAATATTTTTCAGTGGGGGCAAAAAACGCAGCGCACCCATACTGATCCAGGCTATGTTCTCAGCAGGGACTTGATCAAACAGCTGTGATATCGTAGCGGCATATCCTTGCTGCCAATTGTCATGATAAATGATAGGGTCGAAATGAAACGCTATTTTATAACCCCATTCCGCACATTTTGACGCTGCTGCAAGGCGATCTTGAAGTGAAGCCGTATGCAATTCCTCTTGTGCCATTATATGCGGACTATTCAAAGACCAGGAAACAATGGTGTTGCCGCCATGATCAAGATTATTGAGATTTTCAATATTTGCAGTTTTGGTCTTCAGTTCAAGTATAGAATTCTTCCTTAACGCCATAAAGTTAACCAGCTTGGCACTTAACCCAGTCAGGTTATCAAGTGCCAGACTGTCAGTAAATTCACCGGTGCCGATCCTCCATATTCTGTCTGGTTCCCTAGCAAACGCTTCTTCAAGCTCTGAAATAAGGTCTTCCACATTGACAAAAAATGAGAGCCAGGGATTATTAAGATACGCCTGCAATATACAATAGACACAATCCATAGGGCAGTTCATGCCAATGTTCAGCACCTGATAGTCACAACAACGGTATTCCCTGGTGGCTGGGCATGGTTTTAGAAACTTACCTTTATTTCTGGTCAGTAAAAGGTTGCGTTTACCCTTACTGAGACCCTTAACGTATCCCCCGCTCTGTAGTCTTGAAAAATCCTGTTCCGCAACTGTCTTAATAGAAACCTTACCTGCTTTTTGAATCATCTCCTGTACGTATGGAAGATCCCTGCAGCTTTCCTCTATATAAATAGTGTGGATAAAATTTGCCGGATCATGCACCATACTTATTTCACTTTCAGAATGTATAAGCATGATTATTTTTTAATTTTGTAAAATTTTTCATTAAAAATTATTACTTATTGAATTTATCTGGAAGTTCCAGATACGCCCTGCCCTCTTCTTCCTTACCGTGCTTAATACAACCGTTTCCATAAATCTGGCATTTGTTTTTCAGTTCGTTTATGGCAAGTTTATATTGGTCTTCGGATAATTCACCGAATTCAAGAAGATTGGTTATCGCTTTTATCCTGTATTTATCCATCCCGACCCTGTGCCTGTTGGAAACCTGATCATCACGGCCGCCGTCTTTGAGGGTTAGTGGCTGGTCAATTAGCATAAAAGGATTTCTCACACTTGCTCGCAGCCAAAAATCAAAATCCTCACAACACTGAAAATCCTCGTTAAATAAACCTATATCAGAAAACAATTCTTTTCTAACCATTACAGTTGACATACTAACCACGCACATCTGCAGGCATCTGTCGAAAATATTTCCTCGGCTTTTGAGATGCTTTAATTTTTGATTTAAAAGCCGGCCGTTTCTATACCATATCTCGTTGGTATGAGAAATCATAACTTTCGGCATAGCACGCATTGCGTCAATCTGAACTGCAAGTTTGTTCTTATCAAACCAGTCATCTGAATCAAGAAAAGCTATCAATCCGTATCGGCTCTCCTTTATCCCTCTGTTTCTAGCAGCTGCTGGTCCAAGATTTTTCAGCTTAATATACTTAATTTCATGTTCCGAACTGCTCATGTAATTTTCTATCAACTCTTTCGAATTGTCATTCGACCCGTCATCTACAACAATAAGCTCAAAATTTTTAAATGTCTGAGACAGAACGGAATCAACAGCTTTTTTCAACAGAAATTCCCGGTTATATGTGGGAATAATTACGCTTATGGTATTTTCCATTTAAAATAAACCGATTTTCTAGTATAGTCCTAGATTAAGTTGAATTCAGGCTATTAATGCCTGACTGACTGCAAATTTAACGGAATTACTTATGATTTCTTTGATTTACTATATATTGAACAGGAAAATCTATACATGTCTAACTCTTTACTTATTAATGCAACGTCTTATGAAGTTCGGATAGCACTTTTAGAAAATAGCAATCTCGTAGAGTTTTACCTTGAAAGACCATCAGAAAGAGGCCTGGTAGGCAATATTTACCGAGGCCGGGTTGTTCGAGTGTTGCCCGGTATGCAAGCAGCGTTTGTGGACATTGGCCTTGAGCGTACCGGATTCCTTTACGTTGATGATGTTCACATCCTGACTCAGGAAATGCAGAACAAGTTGCTGAACAATGATTGTGAACGAAGCTGCTGTTCCGATAACTCCCCAATGGAATCGCTCCATAATAACAGGGGTATCGGTATTGATCAACTGCTGACCGAAGGCCAGGAGCTGATGGTACAGATATGTAAGGAACCCATCGGCACCAAAGGCGCCAGACTTACCTGTCATATTTCCTTGCCCTGCCGTAATCTTGTGTTTATGCCAATGACTGACCACATTGGCATTTCCCGTAAGATTGAAAATGAAGATGTACGCCAGAGGCTCCGTGATGAAATTGAATCTTTAAGGCCCCAAGAAGCAGGATTCATTGTTCGAACTGTTGCAGCCGAAAATGCCAGTCGTGAAGACCTGGAGGCAGATATGGAGTTTCTGCTGCTTCTTTGGGGAGATATTCAAGATATGTCTGAAACTGCACTAGTCCCTAGCCTTGTTTATGAAGATCTTGATATTACCTTACGGGCAGTTCGTGACCTTCTGAATCCTGAAATAAACCAAGTCATCATTGACGAACCTGGAACTTTTGAAAAAATCCTGCGTTTTGTAAAAACTTTTGTTCCGGAAATGACTGAAAAAGTCGTGCTTTATGACAATGAAAAACCTCTTTTTGACAGTTTTGGTCTGGAAGTTGAAATAAACAAAGCTCTCGATAAGAAAGTCTGGCTGCGTTCCGGGGGTTACATCATTATAGAAACTACTGAAGCACTCACTGTTATAGATGTTAACACTGGCCGTTACGTTGGTAAAAGCGATCTTGAAGAGACAATTTTTAAAACCAACATGGAAGCTGTCAAAGAAATCGCTTACCAACTCAGACTCCGTAATATTGGTGGAATTATTATTATTGATTTTATCGATATGGAAGATGAAAACCATCGCGAGGCAGTATTCAGCGCCATGCAGGAGGCGGTAAAAAAAGACAAGAGCAGGATTAACATCCTCAAACTCTCTGAGTTCGGTCTTGTACAAATGACAAGAAAACGTAATCGTGACAATTTGACCAGGTCTTTATGCGAACCATGCCCGTACTGTGCTGGTGAAGCACTGGTTAAATCCAGACGTACTATCTGCTACGATATTTTCAGAAAAGTTTCAAGGGACGCGAAAAAGATGAACGGCGGTAATATAACTCTCAAGGTGCACCCCGAAGTAGCAGATCTGATGCTTAAAGAAGAAGCAATTACTACGGAGTCTCTCGAAAAAGATATTAACAAACAGATTGCTATTGTACCTTGCAAGGAGCTTCACATTGAAAAGTATGTAATCACATGGGAAGAATAACTTTCCTATAGTTTTCTAAGATTATTATCCTCCAAGTAAATATAATTTGATTTTTTCTTTCTTATCTCCTGATATGAAAGAAAAAATATACAGGTATAAAAATGGCAAAAAATACAATTGGCAAAAAGAAAGGAAATAAAATTGCAAAATTAATTGCAGCATTTTTTACGATTTTCGTTCTATTATTTGTAGTAATTCTTTTTCGTTTTGCCGAACAGGAAAAGCCTCAATTCGCTATCACTAATGATATTTTGCGATTAGGCGCAAGCAAAGAAATCAATTTTGTGGCTGCTGATTCAAAGAGCGGCATTCAGTCTGTAACAGTTCAGCTTAAACAAAAAGGAAAAACTGCCACTGTTTATACAAAATCCTATCCGCGGCTTGGGTATTTTGCAAAGTCCGGTCCGGAAACAATCGAAGAAACTATTACAGTTATAGTAAAAGATATAGCTTTTGATGACGGCTCTGCAGAACTCATAGCCACAGTCAATGATTTCTCCTGGTGGAACTGGATGGGCGGGAATATTAAAACTGAGAAATTTCCTCTCACCATCGACACAAAACCTCCTAAAATTACAATAATAGACTCCCCACATTATATTTCACCTGGCGGCAGCGGGGTCATCACTTATCGAATCAATGAAAAGGTCGAAAAGCATGGCCTTAACATAAATGGATACTTTCACCCTGGCTACAGTCTTTCAGAATCAAAACCAGATAAATTCGTAGCATATATCGGTTTGCCGCACAAATCAGAGAAACTGGATAAATCACAAGTGATGGCTATTGATTCAGCAGGAAATAAAGGCAAAGCCAACTTCAGCATGATTATTAAAAATGCAAAAAAACATAGTGACAAGATTAACATCGGAGACAGTTTTCTTGACAGGAAACTACCGGAATTTTCTGAAAACTATCCTGAAATTACAGGAACGCCAGTCGAACAGTATGTCTATGTAAATAACAAGATTCGCAAGCAAAACAACAAAATAATCAGCGAAATTACCCGTAAATCTTCACCTACCAGATTATGGGAAGGACGTTTTAAGAGAATGGGAAGGAGCAGCAGTAAAGCAGTGTTTGCTGACCATCGAACTTATTATTACAACAACAAGAAAATAGACCAGCAATATCATCTTGGCACTGATCTCGCCTCAACAAGGCATGCCGAAGTAAAAGCAGCTAACCACGGGATTGTTGTTTTTGCTGAATATCTTGGTATTTACGGTAATACTGTTATTCTTGATCACGGCCAGGGAGTTTTCAGCCTTTATTCTCATATGAGCCAAATTAAGGTAGCTGAAAATGACGGTATAAAAAAAGATGAGGTCATTGGTAATACAGGAACAAGCGGCATGGCTGGAGGTGATCACCTGCATTTCAGTATCCTGATAAACGGTATTTTTGTTAACCCGCTTGAATGGTGGGACCCTAACTGGCTGAAGCTGAATATAACTGGTATCATCTAACATATGGCTTTTTCCTTTAAATCTTTACGAGTCTTTTTTCTTTCATTCATTCTTCTCCTGGTAGGTCTAACAGCCTGGCAGACTCAATCGCGAACAACCAGTTGGAAATTTCCTTTATGGGTAGCTGCCTATCCAATTAATGGTGATGGTAGAGAAACCACTTCCAGATATATTCAAAATTTAAAAGAATCTGATTTTTTTCACATACAACAGTTTATTTCCAAGGAGGCAAAACGATATAACCTTCTACAGTCTGAACCTGTTGTATTCAAGCTTGCTCCAGAGGTAAAAGAACTTCCTCCTGAACCTCCAATCGGCGGAAATATATTCAGTATAATGATGTGGAGTTTAAAGCTCAGGTACTGGAGCTGGAAAATAAATACTTTTGATGAACCGGTGAACATTAAGCTTTTCCTGGTTTATTATGACCCTGAAATACACAAAGTATTGCACCATTCATATGGGCTGGAGAAAGGGCTTGTCGGTGTAGCAAAAGTATATGCCGGCAGAAATGCAGCTGCTACAAATGATGTTGTTATCACACACGAGTTGCTTCATACTGTTGGTGCAACTGATAAATATGATTATACCACAGACCAGCCTCTATATCCTGATGGATATGCTGATCCCAAACGCTCTCCTCTTCTCCCACAGTCTTCAGCTGAAATCATGGGCGGTAAAATACCTCTTTCAAAGACTGAATCCGATATACCGAAAAGCCTTTATGAAGTTATAATTGGCGAAAAAACAGCGAGAGAGATTCGATGGATAAGCTTGTAAAGGTATCTCAACAGCTTCAAGAAGCTTTGTTTAAATTATTTGGAAAGGAATTCGCTCACACTCTCATAAATGAACCGGAAAACACAAAATTTCCTCTGGTATCAAACAATACAGAGAATATCAACCTTGCAATTATTATTGCTTCGAACAGTGATATTGAAAAATTCTATAGTTTCCTAGAATTATCTACTATCGATTGGCGTGACACACTGGTTTCAGCTGGACTCGCCGATGAAAACTGGCTAGATGTATTAAAAAAATATGGTTTTAATATTCCACGATAACGTATTCATGAAACCATATAAGATAGTGTTTTGAACTTTTTTTTAAAAAAATTTTTTGTCGAAAAAAAGGAACCACTGATATGCTGGCAATGATTTTTGATAAAATGAAAACTATCAACACCTGGCACTTTCTCTGGATTGGAATCATCATTTCCGAAGTTTTCACTGCAATAATGAATTCCATTCTGAGCATTATCTGGTGGGACACTGTATCCATTGATTTGCTGATGATCGGTTCAATTGATGCTTTTGTAGTCGCCTTCCTGGTTATCACCATATTCATATATTTTGTAAATCAGATAAGATTAGCCGAAATAACAAATTTAAAACTAACACAGGAGATTGAAGAAAGGAAAAGGGCCGAACAAGCTTTAAACACATCACGTGAAGAGCTTGAACTACGTGTAAAAGACCGCACTGCAGAACTTGCAAATGCTAATATTGAATTGATACAGGAAATTGCTGAACGAACAGAGATCGAAAAAGAATTAAGGGATTCAGAAGAGAAATACAGTTCACTTGTTAATGAGATTAAGGACGGTTTCTTCATAATTGATAAAAAGGGTAAATTACTTTTTGCTAATAACGCACTTGCAATGATTTTGAACAAAGAAAGGGGCACAGATTTGTATGGATTTGATGGCATAGATCTCATACATCCGCATTACAGAGATTATTATCAAGAGATACTTCTGCAAGCAAATGAAAAAGGCGAATTTCCAACAGACCTTGAAGTACCGATTAAGCAAGCCAATGGAAATACCGGCTATATAGCTCTGAGTGTGACAAATATTTACGACAAAGAGGGAGATTTAACTGGCGCCAGGGGTATCGCCGTTGATATCACCGAGAAAAAACAAAGGGAAAAAGAACTACTTGATTCACAGAAAATGGAAGCGATTGGGGTACTCTCCGCAGGAATAGCTCATGATTTTAACAATATTCTAAATATCATTTATGGTCTTTTACAACGTGCGAAACACAGCATTGATAATAAGAATAAAACACTTGATGTCCTAGATAACATCTTTCTTGCAGCTCAAAGAGCGTCGGGTCTTATAAAACAAATTATGGCTTTTAATAGGAAAGCCAAGCTGGAGCTTCAAAATGTTCAACTGGATGATGTTGTAGAAGAATCCATAATGTTCTTTACAAAAAGCACAAATACTATTGTAGAGATACGAAGTAGCATTCCTCCTCATTGCTGGCCGATAAAAGGTGACCGTATACAGATTCAACAGGTAATAATGAATTTAGTAAACAACGCAATCTGGGCTATGAGTAATACACCAGAACCAATACTTGAAATAACTTTGGATTGTGTTGAACGTGATTCAGATATTTCTATGACGCCTTTTCTTTCAAAAAATAAATATGTTAAATTTACAATTAAAGATAACGGTGTGGGTATTGATTTGGACACCCAGGATAAAATCTTTGATCCATACTATACTTCTAAACAAGGAGACGACGGCACAGGCCTTGGTCTTGCAATAACCAAAGGAATATTGAATGCGCATGAAGCGCCCATAGATATTAGCAGCAGGCCGGGCCAGGGAACGACCTTCACCATTTTATTTCCTTCGGATGGCATCCAGAAGACAGAAGACGAAGCCGCATTATGTCAACCAGAAAGCAGCATAGCCATCGGCAGAATACTGTTTATAGATGATGAAAAAGCTATCGTGGAAAACTGGAAGATTTGCCTTGAACGCCTTGGGTTTGAAGTCTTTGGTTACTCTTCAGGTTTGAACGCTATTGATTTTTTCAGAAAAAATCCTGATGGCGTTGATGTCATCGTTACCGACCACAAAATGCCTGATATATCTGGTATTACTCTAGCCGAAGAAATGCGAAAAGCACGACCAGACATTCCTATTATTCTTATCACTGGGTGGGAAGAAGATGACCTGCATGAGCGCGCAGCCAAGTTAGGTATATATAAGATTATTTCAAAACCCCACGATTTTGAAACTCTTCAAGAAGCATTAGCAAATTGTATGAGTGAACCTTCTTAATCATTATATACGATTAATTATCATAATATGAAAAAACTTGCCAAGCACTTGTCTGCATCTGATTAATCTGTGAAATAAACTCAGATAACTTACATTATAAGTAGCTATATATAACAAATTCAAATGATTACTTGATGTGATAGCGTACAGTAATGTAGAGTATCAATGTCGGTGACGTCGTAAAGTTTATCTTTATTATTATGTTATATTTTTAATTAAAGTTTGGAGGTAATAATGAACAAACCCTTAATCATGGTCGTTGATGACTGTGAAATTACTCTTAAAGCAACGAAGCGTTACCTCGAAAATGCTGGTTTTGAAGTAATCGTAAGATCACATGCAATTGGTACTACATCACAAATCATGAACAAAAGGCCTGATTGTGTGTTGCTTGATGTTTCTATGCCGGGATTGATGGGAACAGATATCACAAAAATACTCCGACAAAACAATTTGAATGACATTAAAGTGGTCTTGTACTCTGGCAAGGAAGAAAGCGAACTTCGTCATCTGGTGATTGAATGTGGAGCAGATGGATATATAAAAAAATCCGATGATATCAATGGATTTATAAGTCAGGTAAAGTCATACATACCTTCAAAGTAAAATATTCCCTGTCACTCTCAGCAAAATACTCATAACAACAGATTATATTTGCTTTTTTTTCCAGTTTCAGTCTTACTGCAATGCTAAGTTGTTAATGCTCTTTCTATAAAACTTTATTGTGAAAGTATCTTTGATTGCTTGATATATTTTATTATTTAGTTTTAAAATAACTTTAAGTAAGCAGGTTGATATAGTCGCAAAAGTTCGTTGATAACTTTATTTATTAGACATTAACAAAGTGAGGCCACAATGAACAAACCCATAATCATGGTCGTTGATGACTGTGAAGTCACTCTTGATGTAACGAGAATCCATCTTGAAGAAGCTGGTTATGAAGTAATTACAAGATCCCGGGCAATTGGTACCACATCGGAAATCATGTGTAAGAGGCCACATTGTGTACTTCTTGATGTTTCTATGCCTGGTCTTTTGGGAACTGATATTACAAAAATTGTCCGTGAAAATATGTTATATGAAATCAAGGTAGTTTTGTTTTCCGCCAAAGATGAGAGCGAGCTTCGTCACCTGGCATATGAATGTAAAGCAGATGGATATATCAAGAAAACTGACAATATTCCTCATTTTTTAAGCCAGGTAAAATCATTTATATCTCCGCAACCTAAGACAACGACACCCTGACAAAAACCAGCACAAATTAAGGCTGCATCTATAAAATTTCTCCCCTGCCCAAAACATATTAATATGCAGATGGGCTTCACTCAACGTTACCGCATCCCAATAGTAGGCAATACAATCTTTTATTGTCAATGAAGACCCTTATAAATAGTCGTTGAGCGGCTGCATGGTCTGCATTATTGTTTATTATGGAAAACTGATCTGCAGTCGTGTTTTTTATTTAAAGGGAAAGGCAGCATGATACATTCAGGGTTTGATCCATTTAATGACCGTTTGGCCAGGGATATACGCAATACTTTATCAAAATCATTCATGAACTCTCTGGATATTGGGAAAATTAATCCGGTTACTGATGAAGCCGATGTATTTTTGAGTAAAGGTCTTGAGAAAAAATACGTAAGTTATATCAAGGATAGAATTTCGCGATACATGTCATGTCTTGAAGAAATTAAAACAAATTCTATCAATGATCCACTTCGACAAGCTTTGATACTTTGGAATAAGGGCCTTTTTTTCGAGGTTCATGAGAGGGTGGAAGATGTCTGGATGACCACAACTGGAAAGAATCGTAAAGCCTTACAGGGTCTTATACGTGCGGCTGGCACTTATGTACATCTACAGAATGACAACATTAAGGCTGCAAAATCTATGGCAGAAAAAGCCGTAGAAGCACTTTCCCGATATCATAACAAATTACCTTTTCTCCGTAATTATAAGGATCTTATACAACATTTAAAAGACTTGAATCTGGATCCACCATACTTGAATTGATTAGTTTTCAGTTTATTTATGTGAGAATGCTAATTTCACCGACATCTCTATAACTTTCTGTTTGAAAAAGGTATCCGTTGGTGTACGTTCCCTGACCTGAAGTAGTGTTAAATTAATAAAAACTCATTAATTATTTCGACAATTCTAACACCTCTGAACTCAACAATGCATGAAACCAAATCTTTTTTTGCTACAGTTCCAAGAAGATTGGAAAATCTCCTTGCCAATGAGTTGAGTGGTCTTGGAGCTGAGGATTTAAAAGAATATACAGCCGGAGTCTCCTTTAATGGAACTTTAGAGGTTGCCTACCGTGCTTGCTTATGGTCCAGGTTGGCCAGCCGCATTCTTATGCCCTTGTCAGTTTTTAAAGCGGCAACCAATGATGAATTATACAATGGTGTTATGGCAATTGACTGGAACACTTATTTTTCAGTTAACTCCACAATTGCCGTGGATTGTAATATTGCAAAATCTCAAATCAACCATTCACACTTTGCGGCTTTAAGAACGAAAGATGCAATCGTAGATCAATTTCGAGATCGCTTTGGCACCCGGCCAAATATTCTACTCTCTGAACCAAATATCAGGATAAATCTCCACCTGTACCATGATAATGCAACAGTAAGTCTTGATTTATCCGGTGAAAGCCTGCACCGTCGAGGCTACCGTCAACTGACAACTGAGGCGCCCCTAAAGGAAAACCTTGCGGCTGCTATCCTCGTATATTCAGGTTGGTATGAAATAGCCTCTGAACATGGATCCCTTATTGATCCTATGTGCGGTTCCGGAACATTACCGATAGAAGCTGCTATGATGGCGGCTGATATTGCACCAGGGCTTTTGCGATCTTACTTTGGATTTCTGGGCTGGAAAAATCACGATAACAGGCTTTGGCAAAGGTTGATTGATGAAGCAAATTTTAGAAAAAGTGAAGGCCTTCAGAGCATTCCTCATATTTCAGGTTATGACGCCTCAGCTGCATCAATAAATGCTGCGTGGACTAACGCTGAAAAAGCAGGGCTTTCAAAATTTATTCATTTTGAAAAAAAGAATTTACATCAGCAGAACGAAATTGGTTTAGACAGCAAAGTTAAACCGGGTCTATTAATTGTCAATCCTCCTTATGGTGAGCGGATAGGTAATATTGCCGGCCTGCGAGGACTTTACATGAACCTCGGTAGCACTATACGTAAACAATATCACGGTTGGCGTTCATCTGTATTTACATCCGAAGCTGAGCTTGCTTCATGTTTGAACATGCATCCTGATTCTACTCGAACTTTATTCAACGGCAAGCTTCAATGCAGACTACTTTTGTTTGATATTACAGAGCAGCGGCTTTACCGCCTGCAAACGAATAAATCTGCCCGTAGCCACGAAATGATAGGCAACCGTCTGAGGAAGAACCAGAAAAAACTGCGCCCATGGCTGAAACAAAACAAAATATTCTGCTATAGGTTATATGATGCTGATATACCAGAATATGCAGCTGCGGTGGATGTCTATGAGAAATTTGCACACATTCAGGAATATGAACCACCAAGTTCAATTAACAAAGATAAAGCCATCGCCAGAATGACTGAATTGCAGGTCGCTCTGTCAGAAGTTCTTGAAATACCTGTAGACCATATTTTTCTCAAAATGAAACGTAGGCAAAACGGAAAATCTCAATACGGTAAGTTGGCAAATACTGGCAAGATGTTAGAAGTAAGAGAGAATGACTACGTTTTTCTTGTCAATTTTACCGATTATATTGATACAGGTCTTTTTCTGGATCACAGACTGACGCGCCAAATGCTTGGAGAAATGTCTTACGGAAAAAGATTTCTGAATCTTTTTGGATACACTGGATCCGCAACTGTTTATGCCGCTAAAGGAGGAGCAACTTCAAGTGTTACAGTTGATCTTTCTTCCAGATATACAAACTGGGCAAAGCTAAATTTATCAATAAATAATATTGATTCTTCAAAGCATAAAGTCGTAAAGATGGACTGTTTATCTTGGCTTGATAATGAAAAAGGCAAATATGATTTAATATTCATCGATCCGCCATCATTTTCAAATTCTAAATCCATGAAAAGGTCCTTTGACGTGCAACGTGACCATACAGATATATTAAAGAAAGCGGCTGAAATTATCTCACCAGGGGGTGTGATAATCTTTTCAAATAACAAAAAGAAGTTTAAGATGAATTTAAGCCAGCTTAATGGACTTTCGGTAGAGGATATAACACCGCAAACAATTCCCAAAGATTTTTTGCGGAAAAAAGCCGTGCATAATTGCTGGAAAATACTTCAAATTTGACTAACATTTTGATCTGCCAATCAAAACGCTTATGGTAGTTGTAATGCTATGTCCGAACATGATTTCAAGATTCAGTACAGTCTATTATTCTTTCTGTTGTTCATTGCTGCTTTTCAGTGTGTTTTTTTCTATCCCAGACTCCCAAATCTTGTTGCTTCCCATTTTAATTTTTCGGGATATTCTGATGGCTGGTCATTAAAAAACACTCTTTTTATCATCTACATTGTAATTGTCTTTGTTTTATCTTTAGTTTTTATAGGTATTCCTGCCTGTTTAAATTCTATCCCCACCTCACTCGTCAACGTGCCAAATAGAGACTATTGGCTTGCGTCTGTTCGACGGCAGGAAACTATTAACTACATAAAAAACCAGATACTCTGGTTTGGAATTATATCAATGTCTTTCCTAATGTATACATTTCAGCTGGTTTTCGAGGCAAATTTACTGCAGAAACCGAGGTTATCACAAAACTTTATTGGGACCCTAATTGTATATCTTGTGTACTCCCTTTTCTGGACATTTCGATTAATTGTCAGATTTTCAAAAAAAACTGACACGTAAAAAATAATCAGAGAACTGATAGCAACTTGAACAATACTTTATGAATTCAGTTTGGGTGATCTGAAGGACCTGGCTGTTTTTTCCATTCACTATCGTTTTGCAGCAGCCAATTTTTCAGTAGAGAGGAATCTTTACATATTACAGCTGCAGCACCAACATCCAACAATTTTCTATTGAATGATTCATTATAACTATTTGCAAGTACTGGCACAAAAGGCTTTTCAGCGACTATTCTTCTGGTAAGCAGAGCTCCATCACCCGCATCGTCCTGAAGATCAAAATCCATAACAACCAGGTCTATGTGTTCAACAGAGAAAAGAATTGAGGCGGATGTGTAATTAAAGGCCTGGTGTATAAATACATCTCCATCTGTATAATGTTCTTGTATCGCCATGGAAAGGATTTCAGAATATTTAGGTACATCCTCAACTATGAGTATATTTCTGTAGCGCAGCTTCTTATCCCCTGAAAGAGGTTTGCCTTTATGGTGAGTGAGTTTATGGTCCAGAGATTTTGACCAGAGAGAATCCAGAATGTCCACAATATGGACTTTTACTTTTTTCAATAAGGAAATCATGTGTAAATATGTTGTTTTATCTATTTTGGAATATATTCAAGATCATGCTGAAGCAGCATGATTAGGTCTTTTAAAACATCTGAATCATTTAAATCTCTGTTGTGATGTTTCTTGTTAAAGCTGTTTTCAAATCCTATTCTCATTTCAGGTGAAACTACTTTGACGGTTTTTCTCAAAATCCTGTCCAGGCATGTTCGCACATAGCTTTCCGGATATAATACAAACCCATATACTTTCCGTTCAGATTCCGGTAACAATGGCTGAATTGATTTACTTAAAGAGGAATGACCGCGTGCCATTCCTGATTTGGAAATAACATAGAGAGGCAATTGAGGGTAGTATAGCCCAGGAGCATCCATCATAACTCTTGAAGCTCTTGCACTTTTCAGGGCCTGAAAGTGCAATATGATATCCCGCACCGAAGTCAGATTAAACTCGGAGAGTTTCCTGATTTTCTGTTTTATAATTTCAAGTTCTTCCCGGCTGGTACCATAATTATCCATGTTGTTACCTTTATCAAGTTCGATGCAAAATTAACTTACTGTACTCACGTAGTAACTGCATTATTAATTCCCTAGGTAATTATTATTGGTATTTTAAGAATAAAAAATGGGGCCAACCCCAAAGCTGACCCCATTTAATAAAACTCAATTATTTTTTTCAGTTATTACCAGTCATAATGTCTTCTAGAATGGCGAACAAATCGGCGGTGATGACGGCGTTTGTGTTTGGCTTTCCAATGCCTCCTGCCATGTCGTTTATTAATTATTACGTGTGATGTGCCTGGATAAATATGTTTATTGATGATTATGGTTTTGGATATTTTTTCAGGTCTTTGCTCCTGCAAAGTCCAACGGCCATTTTCATAACACGCTGTAGCTGAAACTATTTCTGGGTGCCCTTCCACTGTTGCCAGAATTTCAGTTTCCCTGCAATCATCTATACGTGCATGTTTTGAATATCGTTTCGTAACTACATGGGACTGTCTATCGCGGTAGTCCGGCCTGTAGTTATAAGAATTGCTGTATACCTTGCGCCTACCTGATGAACTGTAGGAGCTATTCATCCTGTTCTTATCCATTTCATTGCCGATCATGTACCCTAGAACACCGCCAATTGCTGTGCCTAGCAGAGTACCTTCAGTATCCCTGCCAATAGCCTGGCCTATCAGAGCTCCGCTTCCAGCTCCAATAAATGTCCCGTTGCTCCCATAGCTGCCTCCAAATGCAGAGCAGGTTACAATCATGGTAGAAACGGAGATTACAAACAATGCTGCAAGCACCCTTTTCATGACTCGTCCTCCTATAAAATTAATGATTGATATAGCATTTTCGTTAAGTGAAAGATAACCCAATAAAAAACCTTCAAAAAGATGATGTCAGGTTACATCAATAGCGATATTACCCTATGTCAGCCCGACATCCCTGCAGTATGTCGAGAAATACACATGTAATTGGAAGTTAAAGTGGAATATGTTATTAAAGAACTCATTTATTGTATTAATGACCGACTAATGGCATTTAGTATCAATTCATATCTGTTTATTATGCTACGCCAAACAATCATAATCACTCTCATTTTCTGTCTGCCTTTATTTTCATATGCAGGTAGCAATAAGTTTGAAGACTTCTCTCAATCAAGGGATATCATTGTTTCCGGACCGGCCTCTCGTTATTTAAAGAAAATAAGGTTTCATAGCACCGACGGTTATCTGGGAGACGACACTACTATCAAACTGGAGCAGGACGGAACGATTGGTATCTATCTTGGTCTGGGTGAATCAACCGGGAGAGAGCTGATACTTTATCCTAAAGATCCTGATAACAAATTCAGAGTTGAACAGCAGTTTACCACCAGCCTTACCATAATGAACGAAGGCCCCCATATTGACCTTGTAGACTGGAAACATCATGTCTCAGATTGGTTTGATATTGAAACTAAGGAAAACTATACATTCATAACAAAAGAATTTTCATCTTCCAAATTTCCTGATGTAACACCTGGACAAATCGTTGAGGCCGTCAGGATGCAATTGGCTTCCTGGAAGAAATCGGGGTATAATGGTGGCGAACATTGGATAAAGCTTGCTTCGCAATGCATTACACCAACCACCTATCCATGTGGTGTCGCAATAAACCGTTTAAGATTCAGAATCAGTATTAATGAAAATGGGAATTGGAAGATTATTCAGTATATAGATGTCGAAATACCTATGGGCTGTTAACAAAATTTATATTATTATTTTGATCGTATTTCCAAGGATTTCTTGTATGTAGATATACTTATAATTGTATATCAGTAAAAAAGTCTTTATATGTAGCTAAGCAATCAAACTTCATTATAAAAAGGGGTAACTAAATGTCATTCAATAAGATCGCTAAACTATCAATAAGCCTATGTTCTATCTTGCTTCTTCTGGCCGGGTTATCAGCATGCTCCGGTGATAACGCCAAGTCTCCGGCAACTGAAAATAAAGATAGCGCAAAGACTGCTCCTGTAAAACCAAAAGCGGTTACACTAGACATAAACAAGCTGAACGAGCTAGCTAATGGTCAATTGTACGCTGACGTTGTCGACTACATTCATACTCAGGATCCTGTTTCAGTGGAAGTAATTGACTGGCTAAAGAAGAAATCTGAAGAAGGGCACGTGCCGCTGCAGCTCGAACTCAGTTCGCAACTCGCAGATACAGACCCTGCAGAAGCTCTGAAATGGTTCTCCATCGGGCATCTCGGGCTTAAAATAGATTCATCTGTATGCAGCGATAGCAAAGCGGTGCGCATGTCAATCGGTCAGGTTATATCGGGTCACAAGGCATCTTCTCTATTCAGGAAAAGTCCTGAGGCTCTTAATGAGGCTGTAGAGTATAGCCTTAAATGGTACGAAGATCACCCTGTCCGCCCGGCTCCTTCCTGGGCATGTGGATATGGTCGGGAAATATCTGCTGATGAAATCAAAATGATCCCGGAAGAAAAATGGCAGGATGCACGCACAGAAGTTTATGAGAAATCGAAAACGTTGCACGAAAGAATCAAGATAAAACTTAACACCCAGAAACAAAAAGGTTCATGATATAAAAGGCTTACAATTTCAGAAAGTAATATTAATTATATTTTCAATAAAAATTATAACCAACCAAGAAAGTCGTTCCGGATTTAGCGGAACGACTTTTTTTATTCTCAATTAAGTTAATTTTTTTCTCAAAGCTGTCGATTAGACAATATAGCATTGTTTGATAAATATGTGAGTTATTCATAATTAATGTTGCGATTTAATCCACTTAAGTTTCAATTAGTTCGGAAAATATAGATATGACCAAAAGTGAGATTGTTAGGAAAATACTTGATTCGGATTCTCTCCCTACCCTATCAGTTGTTGCCTCACGACTTATTTCATTTACCTCTGATGAAGAAACGACTATCAAGGCAATTGCCAACCTGATTTCAAAAGACATTTCACTTTCAGCTAAAATTCTGAAGCTTGCCAACTCGGCATTCTATAGTTTTCCCAAAAAAGTAAGCACAATTAATCAGGCAGTCTCAGTAATTGGAACTAATGCTGTACGAAGTCTTGTGCTTTCCATCTCTTTTCTTACAATAGATGCAGCTGATAAAAATGACGCCTTCGACTATAAGAAATTCTGGCAAAAATCTCTGTCTTCAGCTGTGGCCGCAAAACTTATAATGGCAGAAATTGACAATCGGGATCCTGAAGAAATTCTGATTGCGGGTCTTATGCAGAATATCGGTGAGCTTGTTATTGCACGGACTCTCCCCGATGAATACAAAAAACTTCAGGAAGAACTTGAAGGTTCTACAAAAGGCCTTCTTGAAACAGAAAGAAAAGTAATTGGGATCGACCATGCTGAAATCGGTTACGAGATAACGTCGCATTGGAAATTTCCTGAAGTCCATACAAACGCGATAAGGTATCACCATTTCCCGGACAAATATCCAGGGGATGATATTCATTGTAAACTTACCACTGATATTGTGTATCTTTCTGACCTTATTGCAAATATTATGTACTCAGAATCACCCCATGTATATCACACTGAGTTCCATGAAAAAAGTAAATCGATGTTGGGCTTTGACATTGATACCATTGAATCTGTTTTGGATAATGTTCATATAAAAATAATGGAAATTGCCAGTTTTTTTAACTTGAAAATAGAAGAAGCAAAACCAGTTGAAGAAATTCTTTTCGAGGCCAATGCAGCATTAAGCGTAATTAATCTTTCCTATGAACAGATGAACAAGGAGCTTGTTGATGCCAAGGTCCAATTACAGAAACTAGCAAAAGACCTAGAAGAAAAAAATGAGCGCCTTGAATTGCTGGCCAATGTGGACGGCCTTACAGAAGTTTTCAATCACAGATATTTTCAGAATTATCTGGAAAAGGAAATCAGCCGTTCTATTAGAAAAGGGCTGACATTATGTCTTTTAATGATGGATGTTGATCACTTTAAGAAATTTAACGACAATCATGGTCACCAGGCCGGTGATTATATTCTTAAAAGTCTCTGTGATCTAATAGGTGGCAATTTAAGGGCATATGATCTTCTGGCTCGATACGGAGGCGAAGAATTTGCCATTGTTTTACCTGAAACAGACATTGACGGTGGAGAAGTGGTAGCAGAAAAACTACGGAAAATGGTCGAAAGAGAGACTTTTACAATCGATCATGAAAAATGCAATGTTACTGTAAGTTTCGGTGTTGCCGACATGAGCCCTGCTGTTGATACTTTCAAACAAAATGACCTTATCGGATTTGCCGATCAAGCACTTTTCGATTCCAAGAAAAACGGCCGCAATATAGTCTCTATATATGCCGAGAAGAAGAAAAAATTCGGCATATTTTAATTAGCAAATTATTGGTGAAACAACCTCATCCCTTCACAACAGCAAGCGGTCGCAATTCAACCACAATATCAACCAGATCAGCCTGATTCCTCATAACTGTAGAAATGTCTTTATAAGCGCTGGCGGCCTCGTCCAGGTCCCTCTTACCGCGTATGGCATGGATAACTCCCATATCATCTAGTCGCTTCTTTTCTTTTTCCAGACTCAACTCCCGCTGTGCCTGTTTACGTCCCATAACTCGCCCTGCCCCGTGCGAACACGACTCAAAGCTATCAGGATTTCCTTTACCTTTAACTATATAACTGAGCGTCCCCTGCGAACCCGGCACGATACCGAGCTGCCCTTTTCTGGCTTGGGTAGCGCCTTTGCGATGAACTATGACGTCGGTATTAAAATGTTTTTCAAACGATGCGTAGTTATGGGCAATATTAATAATCGGCTCGAATTCAATATCAGCAAAATAGCCTGCTACCGCCTTCTTGAGCCTGTCCATCATAAGTTTTCTGTTTGCAAGAGCAAAATCTACACAGTACTGCATCTCTTTAAAATATTTTTGCGCTGGTTTAGTGTCCATTGGCAGATAAGCGAGCTGCCAGTTTTTTGGGACGGGACTTTTCCATTTTTCATTAAGCTGCACAGCCAGCTTGTTGTAATAATTGGCAACCTTGAAACCTATGTTTCTGCTTCCGGAGTGGATCATCAACCAGATATGTCCGTCACTGCCTTGCTGGATTTCAATAAAATGGTTGCCGCCCCCCAGGGTACCAATTTGGGACAGGGCGCTCTGATATTCGGTTTCGACAACGTTCAGTGTGCTGATTAAACCGGGCATCAGCGATTTGTTCTGCTTTTTCCGGTGATGTTTAAAACCTAGCGGCACCAGCTTTCTTACATCACCCATAATTTTTTTCAGGTCTTCTCTTTCCAGCCCTTTGAGTGAAGTTTTCACGGCACACACACCACAGCCTATATCAACACCCACAGCGTTTGGCACTACAACATCCAGGGCGGCCATGACCCCGCCAATGGGCATTCCGTAACCCTGGTGTGCATCCGGCATTATGGCGACATGTTTAAATATAAACGGCAGATTGGCCAGATTTTTCGCCTGCTGCAAGGCTCCTTCCTCAATGTCAGGAAGCCAGAGCTTGATTGGTTTTTTTTCTGTTTTGATGGTTTTTTCCATTTTATGACCTGACAATTTCTTAGAAAAGTTTACGATTATAATTAATGCACTGATTACATTTACAAAGTGTTGATGGGTGTTTCATTCTCATACTTGACTATAATATAAACATCATATGAAGGGAAAAAATATGAACAATACCGCATTTGAAGCTTTCACTGTTGAAGAGACAGCCGAAGGAAAATTCCTGAGATCAATTAAAAAGAAAACTGTGCAGGATCTCCCTGAAGGTGATGTTCTTGTCAAAGTTTCCTACTCCTCACTGAATTATAAAGATGCTCTGTCAGCATCTGGCAACAAGGGCGTGACCCGCAGATATCCGCATACACCCGGCATCGATGCGGCCGGTGTAGTTGATTATAGTGATCACTCAGACTTTCACCCGGGAGACAAGGTTATCGTTTCCGGCTACGATTTAGGAATGAACAAGTCAGGCGGATTCGGCCAGTTCATCAGAGTACCCGCCGATTGGGTTGTAAAGCTTCCTGACGGACTCACTCTGCATGAAAGCATGATCTACGGAACAGCAGGATTCACAGCAGCACAGTCTGTATATAAGCTTATGGAGCATGGAGTAAAACCTGGTTCAGGTGAAGTACTGGTAACAGGAGCTACAGGCGGCGTAGGCAGCGTCGCTGTTGCAATACTAGCCAAAGAAGGGTTCGATGTTGTGGCGGCAAGCGGTAAGGCAGAACAGAAGGAGTTTCTGACATCCCTTGGCGCAAAAAGGATCATATCACGCGAACAGGCAATGGATGAAAGTTCCAAAGCATTATTAAAAGAACGATGGAATGGTGTTATAGATACAGTTGGCGGTGGAATTCTAACGACTGCCTTAAAATCAACAAAGTACGGCGGGGTAGTAACGTGTTGCGGCAACGTAGCGTCCCCGCAACTATACATGACCGTCTACCCTTTTATCCTGCGCGGCATAACCCTGGCCGGCATAGATTCAGCCAACTGCAATATTGAAACACGAAAAGAGGTATGGCAGAAAATAGCCGGCCCATGGAAACTCGACTGCCTTGATCAGCTAGTCACAGATATAACTCTAGCCGAACTAGATTCACATATTGAAAAAATGCTGCATGGAGACCTTAAAGGCAGAACTGTAGTCAACCTGCACTAACAAATAATAAATTACAAAAATCTGCTTATTATTCTTATCAAGATTTGACGAAACCTGACAGTTTGTACTACTATTTGTTTTATCTGAAAATTAAAGATTGCCACTGCATATTGGCAGTACAATTTGTTCTGACCAATTTATAGATGGTGGCAAGTCATCATCGTTTCAACATTTCACTTGACTTGTGAAAAGACACCAGACCTAATTCCACTCGACTTACTAGACATAATACTGAATTTTCCAACCTATTTTTACCGTATTTTTATCGTAGTCTAAATCTTATTTTATACTTGATTTTTGAGAAGTCATAATTATAAAATTAACTCCTTCCTTTTTTATCACAACGGTTATTTCAAATAATTCAGATCAATCTGAAAAGAGGTATAATCCCGAATGAGAAAGGTTATTTTGAAAATGCCAATGTAAGCCTCCAAGGAAAGATTTATTTTTCTTTGGAGGGCTTTATTATTAGATCTATTAAAAAATCAATACCCGCACTTAGTGTTAGACATAATCTGCAATTATTTAATGGTGACAATATAGCTATTTTAAAAGATAATTTGCTTAGTAAGGTCAACTATTATTGGAGGGAGTGCTATGAAAAGATTAACTTGTTTTTTTCTTATATTAGCTTTGGCTTTTATTTTGAACGGCTTAAACAGTGCGGTGGCTAAAGAACATAAAGTGGATATTTGCCATGTCACTCATGTTGATGAGGATGGCAATAGATGGGGCCATGTAATAAATATATCCAGAAATGCTTTGTGCAGCCATTTAAAAAACCATGGGGACAGTACCAGATATAAAGCTAGAAAAGATGGCACATGTCTTGCGATTGGAAAGGAAATTTGCAAGTGATATAAGATAATTATAGCTACTAATGCAATTTATTAGTTCGCTAACTTCCTATAACAGATGTTCTGATAGCCAACATAAATCAGATTCAATAAAGCCAGGATTGAGGAATAAATTCTCAGCCTGGCTTTTTAATTTCAGTGACAGGATTTATTACAGATTCCAAGTTCCAAAAGATTGAGGGTCACATCTTAAAAGTTAAGAATTTTAAAAACTCACAAAAACATCATTATATTAAACATTTACTTGATTCTAATTTTAATATTTAAGATGTGACCCTGTATTTTCTTACAAGTACTGGGATCGTTGGCATAAGGCTTGATGAAAAGCTCAATTAGTATGTTGTAAGTTGGTTTAGCTCAGAAGGCAAGTATGGTAAAACCTCTGTGTCAATAAGGAAACATGGTAAGAGGAAATCTTTTAGATGGCCTGTGCTATCGGGGAAAAGAAAGAGGCTGAAAGACTTGCTGTTGGTAAGGGCCAAAGTGAGGCTGTTAAACTACATTTAGATCAATAGTAGGAATTAATTAGGAATTAATTCTGTAATTCTGGGGACACCATACTTATTTATTAACTATTTTTCTTTCTGTTGAATGTTATTGTATTATGGCATGCGTAGCGCGGGTTTTGGGCCCAGGTACATCTCGCACTATGTAATTCAACGTGACAATCGGCTCATGGAGAAATTTTTCAGTGCAGCTGATTATCGCGAATATCTCTACCCTATGGCAGAGTTGAGCATCAGCTGTAAGGCCTTTAGTGAGATAATATGAAATAATTAAATATGGTGTCCCCAGAACTCCGCAGGACTCCGGTGAATAAAT
>CALZHP010000011.1 GCA_945787325.1 uncultured Desulfobulbaceae bacterium | reverse complement strand
GTGGATATTCCTGCCCGAGCACTTCAAATTTGACCAATCTTTCCAAAAAAACACCGTATATTGATTAATAATTTTATCCACGCTGACGCATATTATTATAATACTATCTCAGCTGTCAGTTTGCTTGATAATGGATTTAAGATTTCTACACTTTAAACAAATTATCCCTAAAATCTATTTCTAAGGGCGCAAAGCTGGTCGATCATGCACTACTATTTTTTTTGAGATTTTTCCCAATCCTCAATTTTTCCTATCAGCCCCGAAACCCTATCTCTCATCGATTTTCTTTCTTCGTGAAGAGACTCCAAACTTTCATGAAGTTCTGAGCAATCGGTATCACGTTTATGTAGTTTTTCCTTCAGGTTCTCGCATTCTTTTTTCAGGCTATTATGACTTACAAGGATTTTCTCAATATACTTTTCAAGCTTTCCCAGTTCTTCTGCATGCCCCATGTTAACAATTTTCTCCTCTTTATCTGCAGGATTCCCTTTGACTGGTTTTCCCTCGAAGGGAAGCGGCACCTGAGCCATTGTATAATTCCCCGCAATACCGTTGATCAAAGTTATTAAGAACTAAACATAATATAATATTCGAGCTTAACCGGCCATCATGCAAAAGCCTTAAAGATCAAACAATACAACGATGAAAACAGTTAAGTTCATCGGCAATACATTTTTGTCATCACCTTTAATCCTTATCTATACCAGCCTTCAGCATAATCCGCTCAAAGATACAAAGCAAGCGCTTTGTATTACAAAATTCTATACAAAAAAATACCTGAATTTTTAATCTCATTGCATCAAAATATGTCACATTCTAATGCGAAACTAAACTAAGTAATATATTGGACTACTGGATTTTATTTCTTCAACCAAAAATCTTTATTTCTTTTTGATAAATTGGCCTGCTGCTGGATTTTCTTAAACAATTTTGTTGCAAGTTTATTTCGGACAGCATAGTTTCATATCTCAATTTCATTCATAGCAAAACTGAAGAAGAACTACCGTGTTTTTTATCAGGGAAAACGAGTGCTCATAATGGATATTTTTCTGGCAAGACAACCAATATTCGATAGACGTCAGAAAGTGATTGCTTACGAACTACTTTTTCGCGGTGGCCCTCAGAACTTTTTTAAACACTCTGACCCTTCAGAAGCGACTTCTAACCTTATAGCTGACAGCTTTCTCCAATTTCAGGTAGAGAAAATCACACTTGGTCATAAGGCATTCATAAATGTTACAAGAGAAATACTTGTTGAACGTTGCATGGAACTCCTTCCTAAAGAGCTTTATGCACCTGAAATTAATGAAAATGTGTCAGCAGACAAGGAAATTATAGAGGCAATAAAGAGTCTAAAAAAATCAGGCTATCTCATTGTTCTTGATGGCTTTGTGTTTAGAGAAGACCTAGTGTCACTTGCTGAACTTGCCGATATTGTTAAGATAGACATACAGTCTGTTTCCATTGACGACCAAAGAGAATTGATAACTCGTTTCAGCCCTCGAGGAATCCAATTCATAGCTGAAAAAGTAGAAACCCTTGATTCGTTTGATGAAGTATGTAGCCTGGGTTATAGCTTTTTTCAGGGATACTTTTTCAGCAAACCGGTCATTCTTACGCAAAAAGATGTCCCAGCCTTTAAACTGCACTATCTGCAACTTCTGGAACAGATCAACGCTCCGGACCTAAAACTTGATGAACTTGAGGAAATTCTCAAGAGAGATGTATCGCTGACATATAAATTGTTACGCTATATTAATTCCCCCTTTTTCGGCCTGCTACATGAAATCAAGTCGGTTTATCACGCACTGGTTGTGCTGGGGGACCGTGAAGTCAGAAAGTGGGCCTGCCTCATCGCCCTTGGGCGATTGGGAGAAGACAAGCCCCAAGAACTGCTGGTAACTGCGCTGATCCGCGCTAAGTTTTGTGAATTACTCGCTCCTTTATTTTCGTTATCAAACCGTGGGGAAGACCTGTTTTTTCTGGGACTTTTTTCCCTGATTGACGTAATGGTAAGCCGGCCCATGGGAGAAGTCCTTGAAGATATACCAATCTCTGAAGACATCAAGATCGCACTATTAGGAAACCACAACCTTTTTCTTGAAATTCTGGAAATAGTTGTAGCTTATGAAAAAGGGGAATGGGCCACTTTTTCATCAATAAGGGATAGGGTAGATATAAGTGAAGAAACAATTCCAGACCTATACATACAGTCAGCTGAGTGGGCTATGCAAAGCTTTATATCCTGAAATTTCTTGCAAATAGGAACGAACGTTTCTTTTCAACAAACCGAGTATATTCTGTTTGAACACAATATCTTCACTACCGATCATCTTCAGCATTTCTTGAAATATTGCTGCACAATGATTTTCCAGCTTTATATGCCTCCTGTAGGCAGGAGGGTTGCTTCAGAATATCTCCCTCAATATCAACTCCCCTGTATAGTAGCATTTCTGTAAGATCGATATCTAATGCATCATAAAAATATCTAACATTCAAAAGGATGCCATCAAACAGGTTCTTTCCTTTACTTGCACCCACTGAGATCAACAGTCCTTTTCTTTTATATATTTCTGACCCATGTGGAGTTCCGTCAATCCAGTATTTTTTTACCCAGAAAGACTGACACCGGTCCATTAGTGTCTTGACTTGAGCGCTGACAGCATAAAAAAAGACGGGACTGGCAAGCATAACTCCATCACAAGTCGCTAGCTGATCATAAATCATTTGAAAGTCATCATTAATTACACATCGCCCTGTCTCCCTGCATCCGTAAATTTCCAGGCAGGGAGAAATCTCCATATCACGAAGTACAATTTCCTTGACATCAGCCCCCTCGTCACGTGCACCCTGTACAGCCTTTTGGAGCAGCAGGGCAGTATTTCCACTACGACGTGGACTTCCATAAATTGCAATAATTTTCATCAGTCTACCTGGACGTCTTTACTAGTTTTCGGTACACGAAAGTAATCTGTTACAGATTTATATTGCTTAAGACGTGTTACAGACAAAATAATATAGTGATTTGTAGCATTTTCACCATTATTGACCCAAACTACATACTGCTTATAAATAATTTCCTATCACAATCTTTTTTGAAAAGGAAATGAAAGTGTGTATGGTAAAATTAACTGTAATTTTTAAACATATCATGAATTAGCAAAGGAGTCTAACATGCCAAGAGATATACCTGTAGGCAATGGTCATTTTCTCCTCTGTTTTGACCATAATTACTGCATTCGCGACATATACTTCCCACATGTTGGCCAGGAAAACCATGTAATGGGGGACTATTTTAGATTTGGGGTTTGGGTAGACAATCAATTTTCATGGGTTGGCCCGGATTGGAAAATTGATATCCGGTATATGCCAGACACCATTGTAAGTGAAGTTAGCCTATATAATGAAAAAATGGCAATCCTTATGACATGCCGGGACGCTGTCGACTTTCACGAAAATATATACTTACGTGAAATAACGGTCGAAAACATGAGCAATTCACAGCGCGAAATCAGATTATTTTTTACACACAATCTGGATATATCCGGCAATAATGTTGGAGACACAGCTACGTATGACCCAAAAACAGGAGGAATTATTCATTACAAGGGATCGCGTTTTTTTCTGGCAAACGGCAAAACTGAAAATCTAGAAGGTCTTGACCAGTTCGCGGTCGGCCAGAAAAACATAAACGGAAAACTTGGCGCCTATAAAGACGCTGAAGACGGGATGCTTTCCGGTAACTCAATTGCTCAGGGGTCTGTAGACTCTGTTTTCGCGCTTCATCTGACAGTTGATGCCACTTCATCAGACAAGGCATATTACTGGTTGTCGGCAGGTACAAACTGGGACGAGGTGCGGCGTCTTGACAGCATAGTCAAATATAAACAACCGGCGACCCTGATAAAAAGAACAACCGATTACTGGAAATTGTGGGTGCACAAAGAAACCCCTTCTCTGGAATTTCTACCGGACAAGATCGGTGAACTGTATCGAAGAAGCCTGCTTGTCCTTAACACACAGATTGATTGGAACGGTGGAATTATTGCCGCTAACGATACAGATGTTGTAGCATTCAATCGTGATACATATTCATATATCTGGCCCCGTGACGGGGCACTGGTTGCAAACGCTCTCGATAATGCCGGTTATCCTGTAATTTCTCAAAGATTTTATAATTTTGCCAGTAAAGTAATTGAGAAAGATGGTTATTTCCTGCACAAGTATAATCCCGATGGCACACTTGCCTCGTCATGGCATCCATGGACCAGCAACGGTGTAGACCAGCTGCCCATTCAGGAA
Source organism: uncultured Desulfobulbaceae bacterium (assembly GCA_945787325.1). Taxonomy (GTDB): domain Bacteria; phylum Desulfobacterota; class Desulfobulbia; order Desulfobulbales; family BM004; genus CALZHP01. Next base: position 43,942 of record CALZHP010000011.1, on the reverse strand, counting down.
GATGAAACAGCGCTCGTACTTTGGGCCTTGTGGAATCATTTTGTAATATACCGTGATATCGAGTTCATCAAGCCCCTATACCGGCCACTTGTTAAACAGGCCGCTGATTTCATGTGTGAATACATCGACAAGGATACCGGACTGCCGGCCCCATCTTACGATCTCTGGGAGGAACGGCGGGGAATTCTAAGCTTCACTACAGGGACTGTCTTTGGTGGTCTGACAGCAGCCTCTCTTTTCTGTACCGTATTTGGCGAAGAAGAAAGAGCAAGCCGCTACAGGCAGGTTGCATCGGGAATTAGAGATGCCGCTTCACGCTATTTATGGCAGGAAGACCTCAACCAGTTCTGCAGAATGATTAACCGAGACGAAAAAGGTAATGTGGAAATTGATAACAATTGTGACGCAAGCTTGTGGGGATTATTTGCTTTTGGACTTTATGACGTTGATGATAAAAGGATTGTTGCGACAATGAAGAAGCTTCGTGAAAAGCTTTGGGTAAAAACCGACGTTGGGGGTATGGCAAGATATGAAGATGATTATTATCACAAAATAAGCGAAAAACTGCCCGGTAATCCTTGGTTTATCTGCACCTTATGGCTCGCGGACTATTTGACCGGTCTTGCAAAAAATGAAGATGAACTAGCCGAACCTCTTCAAATTATGGAATGGGTTGCTGATCACGCTCTGCCCTCAGGAGTTCTTGCCGAGCAAGTCAACCCACTGACCGGTGAACCTCTTTCGGTTTCACCTCTTACCTGGAGCCATGCAACATTTGTGGCGTCTACCCAGAAAATCCTGCGAGTGCTTGAAAAATTAAAAACCTGTAATAAGTGCGGACTGTCAAAGATTGAGCACCGGCATAATTCCGACTGGCTATCTAAACTATATAAAGAGGCCTGTGATGAAATACATGGAATCTGTTCCATTAAATGACATATACAATAAGTAAACTCATTCCTGTAGTTTTGGATACTACCCTTCAAAAACAACAATAATCGGAGCAAAAAATGAAAAACATCAGTCTTGAATATAACTTTTTATGCAGGTTCGCCGTTTTATTGCTTTTTATTAGTATATTCGCTGTGGGTGGTTGCCAGACTGCCTATTATAAAACCTTAGAAAGGGTAGGCATTCATAAAAGAGATGTTCTAGTAAGCAGGGTTGAGAACGCCCGTGACGCACAACAGGAAGCGAAAGAACAATTTCAGTCTGCTCTAGAAAGATTCAGTACCACCCTCAATTTTGATGGCGGCAAATTGGAAGAAAAGTACAAAACTCTTAATGAAGCATATGAAAAAAGTGCTGACAAAGCAGAAAATGTTCACCAGCGCATTGATTCTGTTGAAGATGTAGCCGAAGCACTTTTCGATGAATGGGAAGAAGAATTAAACCAGTATTCAAGCCCGAACCTTCGGAAGGCAAGCAAACAGAAACTTGACAAAACACGCAATCATTTCAGCAGATTGATCAGCGCCATGAAAAAAGCTGAAAAAAAAATAAATCCGGTACTTTCAGCGTTCAGAGACCAGGTACTTTTTCTTAAACATAACCTCAATGCTCAGGCAATAGCATCATTGCAAAATGAGCTCATTTCAATCGAATCCGACATCGCATCCCTCATTAAAGAAATGGAGTCCTCCATCACTGAAGCCGATGCATTTATAAAGGCAATGCTGAAGGAATAACCACATTTCTGGATTTTTTTTCTTTTCAAACCTTTTTTTATTTATTAAAATCCGGAATATATTTTTTTAAATTAATTCCGTTTTGTCGGAATTAATACGGTGTTTGTTAAGTGATTGACTCGCCCAATAAAGTGGTTTGTGGTCAGTAAGTAGCCAATTTAAAGGCAAAGTTTCAAAAGGAGGATTATCAGCATGACAGATCGAGTAACAGGAACGGTAAAATGGTTTAACAGTAGCAAGGGCTTCGGCTTTATCGAGCGAGATGGTAATGATGATGTATTCGTTCATTATTCTGCTATAAGAGATACTGGCGGTTTCCGTTCCTTGGATGAAGGACAAAAAGTTGAGTTTAACATCACTGAAGGACAAAAAGGTCTGCAGGCTGATGATGTTATAACAGTCGAATAATCTTACTGAACAAAACAAAGCAGGCATTCTCTGAAAGAAATTTTTGGAGAGTGCCTGCTTTTTTTTGTTCAACAGTATAAAGATTGATATATGTAGGACAATCCCTTACATATTATTATTAAAACAAACCACGATACACCCAACAGAATTGCTATGTTTTTCCACGCCTTATTCACTATTTTTCTAATAATCTCATAGATATTCTACCAACAAAAAACTCATCTTTTCTTCAGCAGTTTCCCATAAGATTATGGTTAAATTTATAATCATATTTTTTATCATTTTTTCATCTGGCTGTTGACAATTTACTTAATGTGAATATTAATGATAATAGTTCTCATTAAAAATACCTGTTAAGCAAGGAGAGAAAAATGAAAATTTCGGTGGAGAAAAATGTGGTGGCGTTTGTTCCTGAAAATAATAGTGAAACAGCCTCGCTTGAAGTTTTATGGCGCGTTATCGTCGATTGTATAAAGGACAACAAAAAACTTGTTCCAATTGGCGAATATATTCCTTCAAAGGAAAATCTTGCCAGGTTTGTAATAGAAGGTGTCCCCGGAGGCAAAACACAATGGTCTGAACAATCATCTTCAACTGACTGCACTTATTACTGCTCAGTTTGCAATAAATATATAAATGTTAAAAGTGGAGATACTATTCCTTTGTGCTGCGCCCGTGTTATGGAGCCATTGGAATAGTGCAATGTTAAACATAAATAAGACTTAAATAAGGAGTACGATAATGGACAAATATGAATGCCCGTGCGGATATGTTTACGATCCGGCGGAAGGAGATTATGAGAATGGGATTGATCCTGGGACCGCCTTTGAAGACCTTCCGGATAGCTGGGTGTGCCCGAAGTGCGGTGCTGAAAAAGAATATTTCGAAAAGATATAATATTCTACATGCAATAAATTTAAAGCGGAGCCTCTATGGGCTTCGCTTTTTTTATTAAACCTTTATATAAACATTTATAATCAGATATCATACTCCTACTGCGGGTTTTGTTTTGATTAATAAGGTTAATTTATTTGAATAATTATGGAAAATATAAGCAAATAAATATTGGTCCGTATTGCTTACTGAACACCTGATAATTAACCTGCTGCTCATCCTCACAGCCGCCTGTATACTCGGTACAATTTTTGCCCGATTTGACCTGCCGGTGATGCTTGGTGAACTACTGGCCGGCCTTATACTCGCCCCCCTGCTGGGTGTGTTACACACTTCAGCACCACTTGAATTTCTTGCAGATCTGGGCATTTTACATACAATTTCAATGGAAATTGCCGCTTCTTATCTTTACTGCAGTGCTCACTATTATTGCGATTCTTGCCAAACTTTTCGGATGTGCTGCTAGAGCAAGAATATTCGGTTATAATATGAAAGAATCAATGGTAATTGGTTTAGGTATGAATGGCAGAGGAGCGGTGGAACTTGTCGTTGCAACAGTTGTAATAAAATTAAGCAATGAGTTATTGAAGGCAAACCGGATCACGGAACCACTCTTGACACAGGAACAGTTTTCAGCTTTTGTGTTAATGGCATTTATAACTTCACTGATCACACCTATTTTACTCAAGTATCATGTTTTCCGCAGCTGTAGTATCAGCGAAAAAGAATCTTATTGCGTTCTTGCCAGTGAGGAAAAGAAACGTATAGCTAAAAACGCTTAAGGTCTCTAATTGAATAAATAAAGCCCCTGCCATTCCCAGGCAGGGGCTTTATTTATTGGGGAAACGGCCTAATTGTTTATCAAAATTATTACAAATTATAAACAAGTTACTTCGGGGGCCCTGGCATTCCAGCCGGTGGCCCCACTCCAGAAGGTGGTCCCGGCTTCATACCCTTTGGCATATTTTCCAGCATACCTGGAGGAAATCCTCGAGGCATTCCCTGAGGCATACCTGGCGGCATAGTCATCATTTGGGGTTCTTCTGTTATTACTGACTGGGCATCCATCCCATAGCCAAGAAGTTCCATGGTTGTCTTTTCAGCATCCGACGTGACCAGGCCAAAAGGCATAACCTTTTCCGAAAAACTATACAAGCCGTATACCTTGCCGGACTGGTCAACAATGCGATACCTTGTTACATCAAATATCCCAGCCATGACTGATACTTTTTCTTCGCCTATTTTTTCGGGCTTCAGTTCCAAGCCAGGAGTTGAAGGGACACCGCTGCGCTGTTCAAACATTAGAGCAGCCATCTTTCGACCCATCATAACAAAGTCACGCGCCATTTCCATTGGTGGATTATCACCGCTTTTCATGATAAGCCGCTGGATGTTCTCGCGGTCGTTCGGGTCACCCTTTACCAGCATTTTAACAACATTCCGGCTGTCACCTTCCTTGTTTACGACTTCATACCAGTAAGAATCGCCTTCTTTTCCGACAATAGACATTTTCATTACGGCTTGTCTGCCGGTTGCTTTATCTACAATTGCATACTGCGACCATGAACCTACTTTTGGTGTAAACGTCCCGAAAAGCCTGGGAACCCTTTGGACACTACCCCGTTCAAGGGCCTGAAGTGTCACTGGAATGCAGAATAGAAAAGAAACAAGAATTAACAGGACAACTTTTCTCATAGCGTACCTCCTTGTAACCTGAAACATTATTTTACATTTCCACCGGAACAAAAGTCTACCGGCACCCGATAATTATGCGCCCAACCTGAAAAAAATGCGGATTTATTACTTTTCTTAAAATTATTAAAAATATTCATGCCCATTAAATACAATGCATTGATGCTTGTTAACTTTAATTTTCAAAAGAGATCAACATTAATATGAAGTATACAGATAAACATCCGGTAACAGAATAACAAGAAAGTGTCACGGTGTGGTATTTTTGTTTTGACTTTGTTCACCGTTAGTCTTAAGTATATGCATGAAATTTATAAGCAAATCCATGAGAATGGATTTGCCCATCACTTTCATTCAGCTAAGAAACCTGTATAATCTTTTCAAATAACAAGCCAAGGAAACAACATGCACTTTCTGAATAAAATCAATAATCATAACTCGCTTGTCTCGAAAATTGTATTTATGTCCTGCGGAATTATTCTCATTTTTTCCCTCTCGATTATGTGGCTATACAGTCTGACAAAAAACCATTTGATCGAATCACGCCACATCAGAGTTAAACACCAGGTTGAATCTGCCTGGAATGTTCTACAGCACTTTTCAGACATGGAAAAATCGGGGGTACTAACCAGAAAGCAAGCCCAGATTGATGCACAGAAAACAGTAAAAGCCATGCGATATGACAACGGTAATTACTTCTGGATAAATGACATGCATCCAAAGATGGTTATGCATCCCATTAAACCTGAACTGGACGGCAAAGACCTTTCCGAAAATCAGGATCCTAACGGCAAAAAACTGTTTGTTGCTTTTGTGGAAACCAGTAAAAAAAATGGGGAAGGATTTGTTGACTATTTCTGGCCCAAACCAGGAAAGAAAGAGCCTGTTGCAAAGATTTCTTTTGTAAAACACTTTCCGAATTGGAACTGGATTATCGGCAGTGGTCTCTATTTAGATGATGTTAACGGCGAGCTGGCATCAATCAAAAATACTACACTTGCAATAGTAATTATTGTAATTCTGATAGCAATCTTTTTGATATTTATAATTTCCCGAACTATTAAAGTACCCCTGCGTAGGATCACAAAAGCGATTAGTGAACTTTCCCTTGGACATACAAATATTGCTCTTCCAGTGGGTAAATCGGTTAACTGCTCCAGCATAAAAAACTGCGGGAAAAATGACTGCAAAAGTTACGGTATGATTGGTCCCTGCTGGGCTGTCAGTGGATCTTTTGCAGTCGACAAACAGTGCCCGCGGGCTGCACAAGGTTTGGACTGTAAAACCTGCGAGCTATACGGGGCACATTCTGAAATGGAGGAGCTGGCCTCATCCATTATGGCCTTGGGAAATGCCATGCAGGCCCGTTCGGACCTTGCCTGGGAAATTGCTGAAGGCGACCTTACAAAAGAAATTGATGTGTCATCAAATAAAGATTCACTTGGCCGTGCACTTTTTGTAATGCACGAGAGCCTAAAGACCATTCTCTGCCAAGTACAGGACTCAGGGCATGATATTTCTATCGGCGCAAAAAGAATGGCAACCTCCAGCAGTACACTCACAGAGAATGCAACCAACCAGGCAGCTTCCCTGGAACAAATAGGCTCCTCAGTCAATATCATGGCGGAACAGACTCGTCAAAACGATGAGCATGCATCAAAGGCGAGCGATTTGACTGAAAATGCCCATAAAGTTGCAGTGGAAGGCAATTCACAAATGAAAAACATGGTCACAGCCATGGCGGAAATTAATTCTTCTGGCCATGACATTTCAAAAATAATCAAAGTAATCGATGAAATTGCTTTTCAGACGAACCTGCTTGCCCTTAATGCTGCCGTAGAAGCTGCCCGGGCCGGCAAATACGGCAAAGGGTTCGCGGTTGTTGCAGAAGAGGTTAGAAACCTGGCGGCACGGAGTTCCAAAGCGGCGCAGGAGACAACAGAACTTATCAAAAAGGCAGTGGACAACGCCAATAACGGCACCAAACTGGCCGATAGCATGGCGGAAGCCTTGGATGAAATTGTTGAGGGTGTGGGACAGGCAAGTAATCTTGTAAAAGAAATTGCTTCTGCCAGCAATGAACAGGCCCAGGGCATTGAACAGATTAATCAAGCCTTACGGCAGGCCGGTAATGTCACCCAGAGAAATACAGGCAACGCAGAAGATACTGCCCAAGTTGCAGAACAACTTGAAGGACAAACGATCCATTTGGAGCAGCTGCTCGCAAGCTTCAAACTGGATCCGAAATCCTGCAGTGAACGCGCTGAATATAAGCACCAGATAAGTCTAGACGAAACACAATAAGACTTGCGATATTCGGCAGATTCTTACTTACATGTCAAGAATCTGCCAAGACTGGTTCTACACTTCAGTTGGGTTTACGGGCCTTTATATAGACGGAAACAACGCTTTTCTCAACACCTTCACCAAAATTCCAGTGGCGGATTATATCCTCGCTGTTTTCCTTGTTAATAAACTCTATATCGGCGAATCCAGCATTTTCGAGATACTCTTTCATGGTCTCGACCGAGACCGCGCCAGTTATTCAGCCACTGTATGCGGAGGGGTTGTCCAAAACCTCCTGCGGCAACTCTCCTACTCGCAGAATATCTGAAAATGCAACTCTTCCCCCAGGCCTCAATACCCTGAAAGAATCGTTGACAACCTGTTGTTTATCTACAGAAAGATTAATAACGCAATTTGAAATAACTATGTCAACATTTGCATCCGCTACCGGCAAATGTTCTATCTCGCCCAGCCTGAAAGTAACATTTTCATATTTCAGATTCACTGCGTTTTCCCGTGCTTTGGTCAACATATCTGGAGTCATGTCAACTCCTATAACCTTCCCTTGTGAACCAACAGCCATACCTGCCAGAAAGGCGTCAAATCCTGCACCGCTTCCAAGATCGAGGACTGTTTCACCCTCCTTAAGCTCCGCCATCGCCTGGGGATTACCACAACCAAGGCCAAGGTTCGACTCACCAAGCCCAACCTTTAATTCTTCTTCAGAATAGCCAAGCATGCGCCCCGTCTTAAGCAGGTTTTCCTGAGAGTCGGGATCGTTGCCGCAGCAACTGGAAGCTATGGCAATTCCAGGCTCATTCCTGGCAACCGTTCCATAATCCTTGCGAACAAGGTTCACAAGGTTTATTTTTTTCAAGTCCATTTTATTATCCTCATCTTTCTGAATATAAAGGTTCGTTTCAATATTAAGAGATTATAATGTAAATATAAGAATTATGTGTCGAGAATTCCAAAACCTTATGTACCCTTAGCAACATCAAAATGATAACGCATTAAAACAATTGGTTATTAAAAATATTTTTTTAGTTTTTTCTTGTCACTTCCCGATCCCCAACACCTGACACCAGATACCTGTCTTCACTTTTCATTATTCAATTTACATTCTTCAATATTCATTGTTTTCATGGATACCATTTAGCCCGAACATACTTCGAAAATCTTCCAGGATCATATACAACGTGGGGATAAGTATAAGAGTTATACCGGTCGCGAACATAATACCAAAACCGAGACTAATAGCCATTGGGATAAGAAACTGTGCCTGTACACTTTTTTCCAGTATCATTGGCATAAGTCCGAAAAAGGTTGTCAGAGAGGTCAACAGGATCGGTCTGAACCGCCTCATACCACCCTCGATTACTGCCTCCTCCCGTTCCATGCCCTGTCGCCTGTTATTGTTAATCTGATCGATAAGCAGCAGCGAATCATTGACCACGACGCCTGACAGAGCCACGATTCCAAAAAGGCTCAACATGCTCAAGTCAAATCCCATTATAAGGTGCCCGGCGATAGCTCCTACCACTCCAAAAGGAATAGCTGTCATGATAAGAAACGGCTGGCTGTAGCTTCTAAATGGAATGGCAAGAAGAGCATAGATCACAAGAAGGGCCAGAATGAAACCCTGTCGCATACTTCCCAGAGATTCGCGCCGTTCTTTATCTTCTCCTTCCAGATTATATGTAAAACCAGGGTAATCTTGTTTCAACTTAGCAATTGTTGTTTTTTGAAGATCAGCCAGAATTTCCTCAGCATTTGCTACAGTGCTGTCAACCGTAGCCGTCACATTGATAACCCGCTTACGATCCGTCCGATTAATCTGGCTGTACCCACGACCTTCTTCAACAAAAGCTGCCTCATGCAGGGGAATCTTCCCTCCATCAGGTGTCCTGATGCGCATTGACTCAAAATTCCACAAACTTTTACGGTCCTCTTCAGGATAACGCACCATTACTTTGACCTCGTTACGGCTACGCTGCAGTCTTAATGCTTCCGCACCATAAAAAGCACCACGAATCTGCCTGCCCAATTCCTGCTCAGTAATTCCCATGGTACGCCCAGCTGGCTTCAACCTTATTTTCAGTTCCTTCTTGCCCAGTGGATATGTGTCGGCAATGTCACTAACCCCAGGATACTCGGCAAGCTCCTCCTTAAGCTGCCTGGAGCTCTCAACAAGAATATCAAAATTGTCATGAGCCAGGCTGACATCAATATTTGCTCCAAGTTGAATAAGATTAGACTCAAATATTAGAGAATCAATCCCGGCAATATCCCCTACTTCAGTTCTCCACTTATCGGCAATAGCGTCGGCAGGGTATCTCCTTTCTTCACTTGGTTTCAGAAGAAGTGCAATATTGGACAGATGTGCCCCGGAACTACTAGAACCTCCAGCGGGGCCACCTCCTCGGATGGTTCCGCCAACTACCGAATATAGCTGCCTAAAACTCGATACATCCGCACCTCTTTCTTCATCATAGTTTTCCACTACTTTCTTTGCTGTTTCGGCTATATAATCATGAACTTCTGCTGTTTCTGAAACCGGAGTACCGCGAGGCATGGTGAGCTTGGCAGTTATAAGGTCACCGTCAACTATCGGCATAAAGCGAAACTTAACTACACCACCTCCAACGATTCCTACTGCTAGCAGCAGGATAACTATTGCAGAAGCAAAAGCAACATAACGATACTCCAGATTACTTATAAGCAGTCGTCGGTATGGGCCCTTAACAAATCGTTGAAGGGAAGAAACAAAATAATTTCTCATACGTTCCGCCCGAGATATTTTGCCGGTTTCTTTTTGCGCTTTGCCCAGACTCAGATGGGCCGGCAACACAAACAATGACTCTATGAGGGACACAAGGAGGATACTTATGGCCACAAGGGGTATTACCTTGATAAATTTCCCCAGGGCCCCGGTAACAAAAACCAGTGGCATAAATGCAGCAACCGAAGTCAAAATAGAAAAAGTAACGGGAACGGCTACCTCCCGTGCACCATCAATAGCAGCCTGCAGATATTTCTTGCCACGTTGGCGATGTTCAAAAATATTTTCACCAACTACAATGGCATCGTCGACAACAATACCCAACGCCATAATGAAGGCAAAAAGGGAAATCATATTGATGGAAACATCCAATGCAGGCATGAATAGCATGGCACCCAGAAAAGATATTGGAATACCGAGCATCACCCAGAGTGCCAGCCTTATCTGAAGAAACAGACTGAGGATAAAAAAGACAAGCACCAAACCAAGAACCGCGTTTCTGATCAGAAGATTCATGCGGCTATCGAGGAGCTCGGAGGTGTCGTTCCATACTTCTACGTGAAGCGATTCCGGAATTTCCTGCTGTTTCTTTATGGCATAATCATGAACAATCTTTGAAATTTCTGTAGGCTTCTGGTCGCCCACGCGATAAACAGAAACCATAGATGCAGGCATACCGTTAAAACGCGCATACTGATCTGTTTCCTCAAATTCGTCTCGAATATTGGCAATATCCTTCAACTTGACCGTCGATCCATCCTGATTTGCCAGAATGATAATATCACCATAACCATCACCATAATATTTGCGCTCCTTTGTCCTTATAAGGATTTCTCCGCCTTCCGCTTTGATGGAGCCACCAGGTAGATCAAGAGATGCAACCCGAACTGTTTGAGCTATCTGCTCTAATGTTAGATTGTAACGCCGCAGGTTTGCTTCAGTTATCTCAATGGAAATTTCATAAGGGCGTACTCCACCAAGATCTGCCTGGGTTACTTCGTCGAGTTCAAGCAGGTCATCACGCATAGCTTCAGCCTGCTCTCGCAGTGTCTTCTCCGGTACATTGCCATACACCACGAGCGAAGCTACCTCACGCCGATTCAAAACTTTCGTTATAACCGGTTTCTCTGAGTCTTCCGGAAAAGTAATTATGCGGTCAACTTCAGCTTTCACATCCTGCAGAAAACGATCGGTATCTACTCCATCTTCAACAATTGCCGTCACCAGGCCGTTACCTTCTACCGCAAGTGATTTAATCTCTTTCAGTCCATCAATACCGCTAATATTCTCTTCTATCTGCAGGATGATTCCCTCTTCCACCTCATCAGGTCCAGCACCGGGGTATGTTACAGATATCCGTACACTGTCCAGAGTGACCTCCGGGAAAACCTCCTGTTTAATAGTAATGCCCAGTACCAGGCCTCCGACTATGAACAGCATCATCAACAAATTTGCCGCCACATGGTTGCCGGCCATCCATTTGATAGCACCGTTCACTTCACTGCCTCCTGTTCCTGTCTTCTGAGTTTCATTCCATCAGAACCACCCGACAAGGCAGTAAGGATAACCATGTCCCCGGAATCCAGTCCTTCATTTATCCAGACAGTATCCTTATCATAGCGCACTATTTTAACGTCTCTAACTTCAAGTTTATTGTCATCATTCATGATCCAAACAGTGGAAGGGCCTCGCAGAGCTTTTCTTGGGAGAACAGTAACATCAGACTCATGCCGCCCATGGATAACCACATCGACAAACATGCCCAAGGTCAGATCAAGAGAGTTGTTATTATTATTGCCTCCTATGGATGAGTATGGGTTGTCAACTCTCACAACAACCTGGGTTAAACGACTTTTTTCATCAACCTCTCCAAGAGCCCTCACAACGCGTCCCTTCCAAGTGTACCTGCTGCCATCAACTTTTACTGAAACTGTGGCTTCAGAGCCATTTTCATCTGAACTCTGCCGTGAAATATCCAACCACCTCAGTTCACTGAGTTCCAGGGGCACAATGATTTCAGCTGTGTCAGTACCCGCGATTACCGCTGCTTTCTCACCAGACCTTATATACTGGCCGGGGCCAATCTGTTCGGACCGCACGCGGCAATTAAACGGTGCAATAATTCTTGTGCGTTCAAGGTCCAGTTCAGTTTGACGAAGCGATGCCTTAGCAGCAGCAAGAGACGCTTTTGCATTCTTCAACTGAGGTTCATTGAGAACTAAAGGATTTGGGACAAGATTTTTTCCCTTGTTCAGCCTGTCCCATTCTAATCGGGCAATCCGTGACCTACCCTCATTTTCGGCAACATCGCTCTCAGCTTTAGCCAGGACTGATCTTGCTCTTTCAACCGCCAACTCATAATCAATCGCCTCAATAGCAAATAGTAGATCTCCTTTTTCGAAAAAACCGCCTGCCAGGAAACCTGATGCAACTTCTACTATACGACCACTCACCTGAGGTATTATTTCAACCTCTTGATCAACCTGTACTGTCCCTGTTGCATATACGTTTACCATTCTGTCTTCACTTGCTGACTCCAACACCTGCACTAGCGCACCGGGTCGCTCTTTAGCCTCCTTACGAGGTGCCTCCCTGCTTTTTATCAACAAAACGGTTACAAAAATGCCAATGGCTAGTATGACAAGTGGCAAAATAATTTTTGTTGCAGTTTTTGGAAAACTCATCTGTGAATCCCCTACTCGATTAGATGATCTGATAATATTGCTTAAAATATTTTATATGTAATATTAATGACTCAGTTCCTTGAGGTATTGGCCAATAAATTCTTCCATCCAGTTGCCACCTAAAGTTCTTATCATGCTGATCCTGTCTGAAATCAGTTGTCTTTGGGCAGAGAGCAATCTGATTTTTACTTCGTCAAGCTGTCGCTGGGCGATTTGAACCGTAAGTAAATCATTGAGACCCAGAAAATAACCATCTTCCGCCGCTCTTACATTAGCAGATGAAACTTCCAGTTGATCAGACAGGGTAACTATGGTCTCCTCGCTCGTCCTGTTATTGGACAGCGCATCTTCAACTTCCTGAAAAGCTCTAAGCACTGTCTGCCGATAAACGGCAATATCTTCCTGCAGCATTGCCCTGTTTCGATCTACCTCTGCTTTGCGTCTGCCACCGTCGATAACTGGTACTGCTGAATTTATAAGAAAGCTCCAGAAAGTCCCGGTAGTTGATGCTCCAAAGTCAAGATTATTCCTTCCGTAACTACCGATTAGGTTAAATGATGGGAATCTGTCTGCAATAGAGGAGGCAATTCGGGCATCTTGAGCCTGAACTCGAAGGTAAGCCGCTTCAATATCCGGTCTTTGGGTAAGAAGCTCTGAAGGTAGCCCTGCAGAGTATGCTTCCGGCAATGTTGGCAGGGTGGCAAGATCACCAGCAATATTATTTTCAGGAAATCTGCCGATAAGGACTGCTAAAGTATGTTCAGCCCTTGCTAGGTTAGCTGCAAAAACCGGTCGCCGAGCACGGGCTATGGCAAGATTTTGCCTGGCCTGATAAACTTCAAGTGACGGTGCAATCCCTTCCTGGTAACGTCTTTCTACCCTGACCAGTGTATCAGCATAAGAGGCAACAATTTTTTCAAGCTGCTTCAACTGGGCCCTCTGCTCAACAGTAAGATAATACAGATCGGCAATACTTGTTGACAGTGTTATATATACTGATTTTACAGCTTCACGTGATGCTAGAACTTCCAGCCTGGCCGCTTCGCTGAGCGAAGAAAGTTTCTTCCACAAGTCCAGTTCAAATCCGGCAGAAAGCGATAAACGCAACGTATTACCAAGGCTTTCATTAAACGAAAAGAACTGTTTGTCCCGGCTGGCCTGCCCCTCTAAATTGAGAAAAGGGCTGCGGACAGAATCTGTTATGTGAAATGCAGCTTGAACCTGAGCAAGACGTGCGTAAGCTTGAGTAACATCAGGGCTCATGGTGAGACCTGATTCAATCAGACTGTTTAGCTTTTCATCCCCAAAATGTTCCCACCATCTACCAGTTAAAGCCTGTTCACCCATTCTTCCTGATGTTTCAATGAAACTTTTTGGAACATGGGCTGGACCTGGATTTTCAGGTTTGTACAGGGAACAACCTGAAATTGAAAAGGCTACTACTATTAACACTGTTATAAGTTCTTTTGACCTGCTCATTGCGGCGCCTTCATTCCGGTAGTAACAAAGTCAAGGAACATCTCAGTTAGGGCTTCCGGATCGGTTTTATTAATCATTTCATCCGGTATTACACCACATTTTTCATGAGATTCGGCATCTTCCATAACAGAATGACACCTGACAACCATCTGCATGGCATGGCTCATTGCACCTATTACAAAATGCAGTCTCCAAAAAACAATGTCTTTTGGCAGATCGGGAAGTGATTCCTTCAAAGTCTCATAAAGAAGATGAATTAACGGCTTAAGATGCCGCAGGAAAATATTCCGTACTGTATCGTCGGGTTCTGCGATGGATCTACTTATGAGTGTTATAAACTCTTTTGCTCCTTGCCCTGATTTCCCGTAAGCAAGTGTTGGCTCGACAAATGCCATAAGCACTTCTCTCAATTCAGGGGATTTACTGGAATCCTCTGCTTTAGAACGTAATGCTTCGAGGCGTTTGATTCGCACCTTGTTGAGAGGTACAAGACGGCGCTCGATTACCGATTCCATAAGAGCTTCCTTAGATCCGAAATGATAGTTTACTGCCGCCAGGTTTACCTCTGCCCGGTTGGTAATAGCACGCATTGAGGTGGCATGAAAACCATCTTGTGCAAAAAGCTGCTCCGCTGCATCTAAAATACGCTTCTTTGTATCCTTTTCTTCCATAAGTGGAATCCGTTCAAATCAAATTAAGATAAATCACTCAAAATTGTTTCATACGTTTGATTTAAACGTTCGTTTTAATTATGTCAATAAAAAAGACACCTTTTTTTGATGTCTTTTTTTAACATTAAAAAATCAATAAGTTATAATAGATACATTATTTATTATATAAAGCAAACTCATATGCCTGGGGGCTGTAACCATGAATATATTTCCCATTTATGATGGCAAACGGCACACCTTGCCTTTGATCGAGCTTCCTTTTCCGGATAGCCGCTTTTTTGTTTTTTTCGATATCATAAGCAATAAATGCAATCCCTTTTGAACGGAAAAAGGCCTTAGCTTTTTTACAGTATGGGCACCAACTGGTAACAAACAGCTCAACATTAGGTCTTGATTTCTGAACCTTTTTTGGAGGGTTATATTTTCTAGCGGCTCCGGGTGGTGGAGGAGTGTCTGTAAACTGCGTAACTCCGTTTTTGTCTGTCCAGGTGTAGGTTTGAGCTCCAACAGACATTACTGAAGCTGCAAATAAAAATATTATAACAACAATAACCTGTTGTAATTTCCCCATAATTTCTCCAATTATACTATTATGACCAAGTTAATGAGATTTTAACAATAACGAAAAACATTCAGCTTATTTCACCGCCCGTACAATTGTCACTGTTTGTTCATTACAGAATACAGTGTTTCATTTAACTACCCAAAATTGTTTTATGTAATACTTTTTCCCTCAAAATAATATTTGTAGAAACAAAACAGGAGGTGTGACTATCTCACAACGAATCAATTTCCTTTTTCACATGCGTATCATAACAACAGGGGCAGATGCCATGTGACAGATCGGCACCACTTTTCGACAAAAGATATTTTTCCATTTCCATCCATTCACCCTTTCCCGGCTGCTTGCCGGAGTCATCGCGAATCTTACTGCAATATGAACAAATTGGTAAAATCTTTTCGTAAATCTTTACTTTTTTTTGCAATTCCCGCTTTTCAAGACATTGATTTATCCTGAAATGGATTTCATCAATATTGCAAGGTTTTATCAGGTAATCATCAGCTCCAAGTCTCAAGGCTTCAATAGCCGATGTCATATCCCCATAACCTGTATAAATAATAACACATATATTGGGATCATTTTTTCTAGCCCCCTCCAACACCTGGAGACCGCCAACGCCTGGCATAATAAGATCTGTCAGTACCAGATCAAAATTACTGTTACTAATTTTAGAGATCGCTTCTTCGCCACTAATGGCAGTGGCAACTTCGAAACCTTCATCTATCAATTCCTGGCTGATGGATTCGAGGATTATTTCTTCGTCATCGACCAACAATACTTTTTTTATTGCCATTTATGATCCCATTAACCAGAGTAATAACAGAGACTTGACCTACTCACATTCCATTGTTTCCAACCCTGGGAAGGGTGAACGTAAACCTGGCTCCATTAGAAAAATCGCCACTTTCCAGGGTTAATTCTCCATGATGCGCTTCAATTGCCATTTTGCAGAATGGAAGACCCAAACCGCTTTTTCCTGGGAATATTCCTGACTTGCGATGGGCAACTTGTTCATATTTTTCAAATATTTTTTCATGATATTCTTCAGGTAAACCCTTACCGCTGTTCCAGATGCTCCACGAAACCTCTCCTGTTTCGGGCATATTTTTCAATTGAATTTCTACAGATCCTCCTTGGGGAGTGTGCCTCACAGCATTGTCAATTAGGTTGAACAAGACGCGTCTGATAATTGAAGGGTCAAATTCCAATCCGGACAGCCCAGTACCAATATCAAATTTTATTGAAATTTTTTCATCTTCTGTCTGCTGACAGAAAGAGTCCATAATATATCGAGTGATATCAGCAAGGTCCGATGGTACTACTTTCAAGAGCATTTTCCCTTCTTCTAGTCTGGTAATAGCTAGAATCTCATCAATCATTCCCTGCAGATCACGACAGTTCTCTCCTGCGGTGATAATATGTTTCATTTGTTCGCTATTCTCCTCCCCCATCTCATAAAGCGCCAGATCAATATTGCCTACTATTGCTGTCAGGGGCCCCTTCAGATCGTGGACTATCATTTGGGTCAAATCATTCTTTGCTTTCTCAAGCTGCTCCAGTTTAACGTTCTTTTCACGTATCTCATTATTGCTTATAATTAATTCATCATAATACGCTTTAATGCGGAGGAGTGATTTGACACGTATAAGAAGTTCTGTGCCATCTACTGGTTTTGTAAGGAAATCATCAGCACCGGATTCCATGGCCATAAGTCGATCCGATTTTCCGGTCAACGATGTAACCATAAGAACAGGGATATTTTTCGTTCTCTCATCTCTCTTTAGTGCAGCACATACTTTGAGGCCATCCATTCCAGGCATCAAAATATCAAGCAACACAAGGTCTATCTTCTGCTCCCTAACAATGTTCAATGCTTGAGCCCCTTCAGTAGTACCTACAAAATCATAGCCTTCTCCGTCGAGAAGAGCCTGGAGCCCATCAATGATTATATCATCATCATCAACGATAAGTATAAGTGGTCTCTTGCCCATATCCAACCATATTTTTTATTGATAATATTATATATCGACTAAAGAACCGAAATTCTTTATAGGCAAAATAAAAAACATAGTTGCCTCTATAAAAGGTCAGTTAACTTCTGCAAAGCTGACAATCCGGCTACCTGATCCAAACAAGCACCTTTTTGTAACTGTTGTACAACAGAATTGATTTGCTATGTGAAATTAGTCGGAACTACTACACTGTATTCATTGCACTGTCAATTTATTATAAATTTATTAAAACCAGCTATATATAGAGCTTGAGACAGGATTAACCATGTTTACTTTTTCTTGGCAATAACCCACACAGCATGAATGATACCCGGTATATAGCCAAGCAGTGTAAGCAGAATATTGATCCAGAATTGCATGCCGATTCCAACTTGGAGGAACACTCCCACCGGCGGCAATAGAATTGCTCAGTTTATTTTAATTATTTCCATAAAAACTCCTCCTCTTAAACTCGACAAATATTCCTGTAAATAACTGGGCAAAACTAACCGATACTATTATAAATTCTTTTATTTATTTGTTTATTTGCAAAACTTAAACCTTTTATGTAACAATGTGGCACCATTTTATTGTAATCTACATACAATACAAATTAATCTGGTACCAAAACAATTCAAACAGAGGTTTGACAATGCGGATTCATGACAGTATTTCATTTACTATTAATGGAGCTTTTGCTCTTCTAGTAGTGCTTCTGCTCTTAGTAAGCACCATCGCATATATCAGCGTAAGCTCAATGCGAGACAGTGTTGGTAGAATGAATGAAGGTCTTGCAGGTATAAGTTCCGGCTATGGGACTATTCTGGAAGGATCTATGGGTGCATTGGCCAGCGTTTCAGAGGGGCTGGACCGTTTAAAAGATCTGGAGAATTCCTTTACAGAAACTACTGTGTCAACAAATCAAATCACTGGCAGCCTGGAGGAAATGGAAGAGATTTTTACTAAACAGGATGAAAACCTTCAGGTCATTAGTACAAGCACAAACGCAATTTTTGAAGAATTAAAGGTAACTTCCGGTGACTTGCAGATAATGATAAAAGAATCAGAAGCTATGAATTCAAGAATGCTTAATTCTTATATCGGCTTCTTTAAATACCTGAACGAATACATTCCGGATGTTGAACCCATTCAAAAAGATATTGAAGCGATAAATGAACATATTGAAACAATCTCTGTAGTTCTCATAAAAATGCCGAATGCGCAAAAGGAAACGGCAATAATTAAAGATATTAAGAACAACATGAGAAGGTATGGCAGGTATATAAAAGATCTTGGAGAAATATCTGCCCCAATTCAGATCGACGAACTTAAGCCCGCTATTATGGAATATGGGAATAAGATAATGCAGGGAACAAAAGAACTAAATGATTTGGTCTGGCAGAGAGCAGATGCCAGAAATAATAAGGCAATCAATGAAGCATCAAGGGCAGCAGCTGTTGCTGCTGAAGCTTCAAAAGCAGGTAAACAATCTGCTATAACAGTTCGTGATTCTATGAACCTGGCCAAAATATCCAACTCGAAGGTTACTGAACTTTCTCTTGTATTATCCGAAACTATTAAAACTATTAACAACAAATTTGCCGCCCTACCCGATACCGTTAAGCAGACGACAGAATCTATGGGAGCTGTAAAAGAAACCATCGGTTCCTTGAATATAACTGTTCAGGATGCCGTCAATACAGTAAGGTCAGCGTCCAGGACACGCCTTGTAATGATTGTAATGTGCCTTATTGCATTTGGGTTTAGCGTATTTACAGCATTGAGAATTAACACAGGCCTGATCAAACCTCTTTTAAGACTCACAGAAGGTTTACACAAAGCAGCAAGCGATGATTTTTCTATAAAAATTGACCAGGGAAACAGCAGAGGTGAGTTGAAAGAACTCATACAAAAATTCAATCAACTTATGGAGAGATTAAATAATATCCTCAGTAATATGCAAGCAGCATCAGATAATGTTGCTGCCGGAAGTGTGACGTTGAGCGCTAACTCTCTGCAAATGACAAGGGGTGTAAACGAACAGGCACAAAGAGCTAATGATATTTCAATATCTGCCGCACATATGTCCAAAGCTATTGAAAGTGCTGCGGAAAGTTCAATGCATATAGCAAATACTGTTGAAGATACTATGGAAAATGCCCAAACAGGTGCACAGGCAGTTGAAAAAACTGTCGCAGAGGTTCATGAAATAAAAAATATCATGTCTGAATCTGCAAAATCCATGACATCTCTAAATAGACGGTCGCAGGAAATTGGAGGAATAGTTAACACCATAAGCGGTATTGCTTTGCAGACACATATGCTTTCACTCAATGCAACAATTGAAGCAGCAAGGGCGGGTAAAAGCGGCAAAGGATTCGCAGTAGTCGCCAACGAGGTCAGGCAGCTTGCAGATCACACCAGCAAGGCAACGGAAGAAATAATTGAAGTGATTAAATCTATTCAGGAAGAAACTGACAAAACTAATGAACTTATGGAAGAAAGTATGAAAAAGGTTGATTCCGGCGTCGACCTTTCCATGCAGGCCGGTGGCGCCTTGGAGCAAATACTTAACAGCATCAATGGATTTCAGACTAAGATACAGTCTATCGCGTCAGCAACGGAAGAAATATCAACATCATCAAAAAGGATCAACAAAGATATTGAGACAATTGCAAATATTTCCAACGAGACAGCAGTTAGCTCTGGCAAGGTAAACAATGAAGCCATTGCCCTGGCAGATCTTTCGAATTCTCTTCAGGAACAGGCTGCCCATTTTAATATAACTAAAACTACAGCTGAACTTTCTATACAGGCTACCTGATTTTAATTATATAATGGCAGATTCCTCTCTGCTTTTTCATATAAACCATATTATGTAAGTCTCTAGTTCCCCCTCCAATAGTTGTCCTCTTCAAGTTATATTTCTCTTTTTGTCGCTGTAGATACATTGAATTTCGGCTAATACGGAATAAATTGCATAATCTTGAAAAAGTGTATACTAAAATGAAATACAGTTCGTTTAAATAGGAGTGGTGTCGCTATGCGAATATTTATTTCTCTGTTTGCTGTTTATATACTTATCTTTGTCAACGTAAGTATCTCTTCAGCGAAAGAGAACCCAAGGGGTTCAGCCCTTCAGGTCTCATCTGAAAAGCAGGTTAAGCTTGGACAGGCCTATCTGTATGGCAATGGTGTTCCCAAAGATCTCGACAAGGCATACTATTGGTTCCGTCAGGCTGCTGAACAAGGCGATAAAAATGGCCAGCGCGCGTTAGGGGTCATGTATGAACTAGGCCAGGGAATTGAAAAAGATTTTCAAAAAGCTGCGTTTTGGTACAGGAAGTCTGCTGACCAAGGCCTTGCCAGGGCACAGGTGAATCTTGGTATACTCTATGAAGGGGGTCTGGGCGTTAATCAAGATTATAAACAAGCTGCATACTGGTATAGAATATCCACTGAAAAGAACTATGCCAGGGGTATGAATCATCTGGGAATGATGTACGAAAAAGGGTCTGGAGTGGAACAGAGTAATGAACAAGCACTCTTCTGGTATCATAAAGCCGCCAAACAGAATTACTCCAAAGCTATTAATAACTTTTCCAGGCTTAAGAGAAAAACCGCAAATATTTCTCAGAAACAAACAGCTCAACAAGTAAAGAAAGCCCCTCAACCACCTGTTCAAACTAAGAAAAAAAAACCTGCAGTATTTGAATCCTCTACTCCAAAAAAACGGCTTATCGACAAACTTGTCGTTGGTGCCATCAAAGGAGACCCCCAGGCACAAAGCACCTTGGGTATTTCCTATTTATTAGGCTTAGGAAGACCGAAGGATTACAGCAAAGCTTTTTCTTGGCTTAATAAAGCTGCCACTCAAGGAAACATTGAAGCACAAAACTATCTCGGCCTTATGTATTATTCTGGAAAAGGAGTAAAAAAAGATTATGTCCAAGCTGCTAAATTGTTTATTTCTGCAGCCGAACAGGGTAACAAGGCCGCACGAGATAACCTTGTCAAGTACGCTGACACACTTGATTTAAATCTGGAAATTGATAAACTGGATTCAACTAGCGTTTCAGATGAGGAACTTACCAGATAAAAGATTGTATTCATCTGATCCTTCATAGCCCGCAGACACCCCACTAAATACATTCGCCATTTCAGTTGACCTAGCGACAATGCAAATCGAATATTTTCCTATTTAATATTTCAATGACGCTGTCTTCTGGTTATTCTATCTCCCAAATTCAGAATCACCTGAATATAATAAAAATTCTTCGAGTAATTGTAATAAAAAATATAAACCATATTAGACACATAGATAAGTTAATCTACATTTGATTATATAATAGTATGTTAAAAATTATAATGAAGATAATAAATATATCATTTAATTCCTCTTCACTGGAATTTATAGATGCAATATTGAAGGTACATCTTCTGTACTTATAATTATTATATAATTGTTTCAGGAAGTTACGTCACTTCAAAAGATTAACACTTTTCTATTTACCGGAATATCGAAATGTTTTCCGGAATATTGAATTTTACACCCCTCCCTTTCTCCCATTTACCTCACAAAAAATATACACATTTCATAAATTAAATATTGTAGCGCAAAACCACATCAGGACGTATAATGTTAATATATTTATCTTTTTTTGAAACAATCTATGTTCTTTCAAACAAATACCTTTTAAAAAAAAGTAAAAACTTAATAGTGGCACATGAATTGCTCTATTTATTTAAAAGTAAATTAAATAATGGGTTCCGTAACGACTAACGGCCCTCGCCATCAAAGGCAAATCATGAATGAAAAAGGAGGATAAGTAATGAAGAAGAAATTAAACAAAAAAGCTCTCGCAATCGCATTCTCGATGTTTCTTGCTACATCCAGTTATGCATGGGCCGCAGATCCACCAGCACCTGCGCCAGATCCTGCGCCAGCGCCAGCATCTGAAATCGATATTACCGATTCCGGCAATACCGACACAGACACAAGAACGTTGACTTTGACCAACACCGATACCAACTCACATAATGACAATAGCTCCGAATCAGAATTAAGGAACAGAGATTCCTTTAACACTGAATTGGAAAGATCTCAAAACGACAACAGTGATCACAGCGTAGAAAACGAACCGGAAGATTCGTTCAACGACAACAGTGATCATAGCACCGAAAATGACACCAGAACATTAACATTCACCAATCAAGATAGCAACTCTCACAACGATAACAGCACAGAAACTGAAACAGAGTGGGAAGACTCTTTTAACGACGAATCTGATCACAGTGTTGAGTTAACACGTTCTCAGAACGACAACAGGGATTTGAGCACAGAGACAGATACAGAATTTGAAGATTCTTTTAATGACGAATCTGATAACCGTGTCGATAACAGCACAGACAATAGCACCGAAGATGCTTTTAACGACGAGTCAGATAACAGCATCGAAGATTCTTTTAATGACGAATCTGATCACAGTGTAGAGTTGGAAGACTCCCAGAACGATAACAGGGATTACAGTGTCGAAGATGCTTATAACGACGAGTCAGACAACAGCACTGAAGATTCTTATAATGACGAGTCCGATAACAGTGTTGAATTAACTCGTTCTCAGAACGATAACAGGGATTTCAGCATCGAAGATTCTTATAACGATGAGTCCGATAACAGCATAGAAGGCTCTTTTAATGACAGGAGCATTACGGTCGGAGACATTGCTGTATCTACCAACGTTCTCGAAGGTACTGTTACTCGCACCATAACCAACATTGGAAACTCTGAAGGCGGTGGCCGTGGTCCTGGTCGTGTGGCAGCTCAAGAAGAAGCCCCAAGCAAGGACGGCGCCCCATGTTGTAATCAAGATCATGACAATACTTCTTACAGCGCCAGCAATACTATCAATGGTGCGTCCTTCTCAGGCGCAGCCGGTATCAACCAGGCAGCTCAGAATAGTGGCATAAACAGCCTCGTACAACAAAGCGTAAGTGTACAGGGTAATATCAGAGGAAACAAATAATAACATTATCAATAGCTGGCGAGGGGAAATTCCCCTCGCCGGTTTTCATGAAATTGGAAACGAGAATCAAAATGATGTCCTGATGAGGTTAGGGTAATGAAAAATCGAAAATCGATTTTCCTGTTATACATCATCCCATTGCTTGTAATGGGATTCATTCATATAAATGTTTCTGCTGAAACACTTGATCTGACCAGTGAGATAGAAGAAATGGGTTTAACTGTCTTAACTGATACGGAACTGATCAATGAACGGGGCGGGTATTACATTGATCTTCTGCAATATTTCAATAGTGAACAGAACGCCACCTTACAGGATAACTGGCTGGAAGCCGGCACCAACGGTGCAAATATAATAGATGGCAATGCCTTTTCTGGGGCCATGGGTTTCACATCAGTTATCCAGAATTCCGGGAACAATGTAATTATTCAAGAATCAACTTTAGTCAACATTATATTCAATCAATAACAGACAACCTGGGATCAAAAGGAAAAAGCTCCATGCAATACCCGGGAAAAACAGTCATTTTTACGGGCGTCTTAATTTTATTCTTCATTTTTTCTGCTCATGTGTCATCATCCCAGAGTATATTGAATGAGAAGGCGCTGGAATGGGCGAAAAAAAGTTACGAAAGCGTTTCGGCAAGCGAATACGAAGATGCTATTGATTTCGCTACTAAAGCTCTCGCCTTGGAGCCGGACCTTATTAGTTCATATATAAATCGTTCTTGGGCATATAGCGAGTTGGGCAGTTATGAAAACGCCATCGAAGACTGCAATAAAGCTATATCGCTGGATCCGGATAATGCTCTTGCATTCAACAACAGAGGGCTGGCATACCAGAGAATTGAAAACATCGAAAAGGCGTCTGCAGATTATGGCAAAGCCTGTGATTTAGGGCTTGAGACGGCATGCGACAACCTTGCAGATTTCAAAAAAGAATACACACCCGAGCCACCAATAGTAGCGCAATCAGAAGTAGAAATCCAACGGAACAATCATACTGAATCTGCAGAATCCCCTACCCATTCTCTGGAAAATGCCGATGGACAAGAATCTGTAACAGCTTCTCGTAGTGAAGATAGTACTATTCATATGCTCGATGAAAGTGTTGAATCAACAGTACAGAGGCCCCCATCCCAGAGCTTGTTGGATGTAGAGGCCTTGGAATGGGCGACTAAAGGTTATGAAAGTGTTTCTACAGGCAAATACCATGAGGCGATCGAGTTTGCCTCCAAAGCCCTTTCTATTAAACCTGATCTTGTTAATTCATATATAAATCGCTCTTGGGCTTACAGTGAAACAGGTCTCTATGATCTAGCAATTGAGGACTGCAATAAAGTCATTTCATTAGAACCGGATAACGCTCTTGCATTCAACAACAGAGGGCTGGCATACCAGAGAATTGAAAACATCGAAAAGGCTACTTTAGATTATGGTCAAGCCTGTAATTTAGGGCTTGAGACGGCATGCGACAATCTCGCCGTCCTAAATGCAGAAACAGCACCCGAACCACCAGCAGTTGCACAATCAAAAACAGAAACCGAGCCTAACATGCTAACAGATAATTCTGGCCCTGTAGATTATTATCTGACAGAAGCATTTGATGCTGAATATATAAAACCTCATATATCTGGCCCTGTTAACTATAATCTTGCTGAAGCATTTGAAGCTGAATACATAAAACCTCCAAAAATTGAAGGTAGTTCATATCATATTAGAAATGAGGATTTAGATTATTCTGCTCTGGAATTATTGTCTCAGAGTTTAATTAGTGACGAGGCTCTGGAATGGGCAATAAGAAGTTATGAAAGTGTTTCTGCCGGTGAATATGATGAGGCAATCGAATTTGCCTCTAAAGCTATTGATTTGGAGCCGGGTTTAATAAATAATTACATAAATCGTTCCTGGGCCTATAGCGAGAAAGGCTTCTATGAAAACGCCATTGAAGACAGCGATAAAGCAATTTCTCTGGATCCTGAAAACTTCTTTGCCTTCAACAACAGAGGGCTGGCTTATCATAGAATGGACAACATAGAAAGAGCTTTAGAAGATTATAATATAGCGTGTGATTTGGGTCTGGAAACAGCGTGCGATAATCTAACCAGCCTTGAGAGGGAATCCGAACCTGAGTTGCCAGCTATTGCCTATGTAGATAAAAGGTCTTTAACAGTTCCTCAAGGTGCAGGTGGTTCTTATAACTTGCGGGTAAAAAGTTTCAAAGAATTACAATTCAGTTCCGTAGTTAGGCAGCAACATGACTTTAGTTGCGGGTCAGCATCAGTGGCAACGCTGCTTTCTTATCATTATGACCAGAAAACAAGTGAGCAGGAAGTTTTTACAACAATGTTTGAAAAAGGTGACCAAGATAAGATACGTAAACAAGGTTTCTCACTGCTCGATATAAAAAAATATCTTGAATTTAGAGGATATAGTGCTGACGGATACCGCCTCTCACTTGACAAACTTGCTCGTCTGTCTGTTCCTGCTATAACTCTGATAAATACTAATAACTATCTTCATATTGTTGTGATAAAAGCTGTTAATGATCAAGATGTACTCATTGGTGACCCTGCTCGTGGACTGCGGAAGATTGCCAGAACTGAGTTTGAGTCCAATTGGAACGGTATTTTATTACTGATAAAAAGTGATGCAAAATTGGCACGCGCTCATTTCAACACCGACAAAATATGGAAAAGCCAACCAGGTGCTCCTTTAAGTTCTGCTTTAAACAGAACCGGACTTGCAAATTTTAATCTTTCCCTGCCTGTTCCAGGAGAATTGCATTAATTTAATTGGCATCCAGCTCAAAGGTTAAGTGATAAATATGAAAAAAAGAAAAACTCCATCCAAATCGTTAAACACTTATTTAATGATACTCATTGGAATATTCCTACTAGCGTCAACCTTACTTGACTCAGCCCAGGCAGAAGTGCTTCAGTTGGATACACCTGCACTTAGTGATGATGAGTTGGATCAGCTTTGTGGTGGATTTTTGGGTGATGATTTTATGATAGGTTTTGGCATTAATGAAGTCATTAAGATAGATGGGCAACTAGTTTCTCAAACTGTTTTAAACATCCCTAAAGTGCGTCTCCCTGAGTTATTTTCAACTACCAATTTTGTTATCAAAGATGCTGCGTTAGGCAATAATGACACCATAAGTGTAAACGCCAATAATGGTGCCTTAAACACAGCGATTACACTTAATGGTTTGGCGAATGCTTTTGCTCCTTTTGTAATCCAAAACTCCTTTGACAATAAAACCATTCAACACGGAAAAATTGTTAATATTGAATTATCCGGTTTAAATTTTTCAAACTCCGGAATGCACTCCATGATCAAGTCTAGGCTGATCGATTCAATTCGTTAAAGTTAAGGAATTTAACGAATATTCTTTTCTTAGAAAAACATTGCCGTAATTCCCGCTCAACTTACATGACATTATCTCGTCCATCCACTTATGCTATGTCAGGAATTATAACGAGAGTCTTCTTTAAACTTCATTTATGTAAGTAGCAAAAACTAATCGGCACGCAACACTTCCGCTATCACCTACCGCCAAATTATTTCCGCTCATCACATCCTTTTATACGAATATCACTCAGACTTCGATTACGCTATACCAATAAAAGACGTCCGTAAAAACATCCCTGCTAAATTATGGATATGAAGTTACATATGGGTAGTGAACGCTACCCAATTTTCTAATATATTTTCCGAGCACAAAAATTAAAAAAAAGGGCTATTCCCAATAATTTTTATTATCAAGAATAGCCCTTCAATATTGATTCAGGCCACTATGAGCTAAATTGTGTTATAAGAATGAAATGGGAAACCTGAGTACTAACTGAAGGTCTGAAGCCTCATCGGTAACTCCAACTCCCAAGGAAAGATTCACGCGTGTTCTATCGCTTGTCTTGTGGGATAATCCAAAATTGAGGGTACCGATCTGAGTACGATCAAAATCAGCTACAGTTGAACTGCTGGATGAATAAGATGAGTCGAATACTGTACTATGGCTGTAACCCAGACTGTAAGAAGTCCTATCATTTACAGCGAAACTCATTCCAAAACTTATCCCAAAAGCATCACCGGGATCTATTTCACCAATAGTCCCCCCGAGATCTCTCTCAATGTTCCATAAATAGCTAATGTTAGCATACAGTACCACCGGGTCACTGGGGTAGATAATAGTTAAGCTCGGTTGAATTCCCCAGAAACCGGAACCAGTTGGCTGTTCTTTAAAAGTTTCACCTACGACAGTTGTATCATCTTCAGCTAATACGTCAATCCGCTCCACCTCAAAAGGGTCTTCACCTGTCCTGCTTTTCACTCGCAAGTTGGCGATATAAAATGGGAACTTATCCATAGACTTATTAAGTTGATAATGAAATGCAAACTCTACATCACCCAGACCATTGCCGTCAGATTCTTGAAGAAAATCAACTGACGTTCCCGTAAGAAGTTCCCGTTCAACTACACTTTCCTCCCTGTAGACATACGGGACTTTCAGTTCCACCTCAAACCTGTTGGTTAGCCCATATTTAAAATTAACTGCTCCAATAACAGTGTCACGTTGAAGTTCATTGACATTGAGCAGACCAATTATGACTGCAGGCACAACTGAAAAACCTTCTATGGCAACCTTTGTAGAGGATGAGTGAATATACTCTAGAGAAGGTTCGAAAATAAAACCTCCTTTTCTGGTGAGTACTCCGGGTTCTTCAAAAATCGTTAGGGATTCATCCGGGGTATACTGGGGTTTTTCCCCAACAGGCTCTTCAGGTAAATTCGCCGCAAAAGACAATGTGGCGACTAATAACAAAGCAGCGCTCACACCACATAGTAATTTAACAATTTTCTTCTTCCCCATATTTCTTCTCCTTTTTTAAAATTACCATATGCAAATAACTGATTAATTAAATTAAAAGTACCATATAATGGATTGACCTCATTCACAGGGTGCTTTCCTTAAACCCAAACGAAAATATAATAAATCAACATAAGCAAACGAGAAAACTCCTATAAACAATCTATCATGAAATGCCACTTACAACAAGTAAATTTTATGAGAAAAACGGTTATTTAGCACAAAATATCAATATTTTATTTTGTGATATGGATAAGAGGAACTATACTGTCTTATTTTCTGTCCGTTCACAAACCTCGTATTTAATTTATATAGTTTCACTCGATAAATATGTAACATTTCTTCTAATGAAATTTAATGATACACTTAATTGCTATGCACAACAATTAATATTCTAAAAATCATGTTGTGAAGAATATATATTGCTAGGAAAACGCTTTTGTGTGAAATATGTTTGTTAGGCTATAGTTTCAAAAGTTTTTAGCATGATAATTCTGAAGTAAGACGCACGCATAGCTTTGGGCAAAATCAGATCACCCCCAGGCATACGTCTCAGTTGGGCAGAACAACAGAAATATCGAGGATCAAGCAGTAGCGATCTTCAAAAGGTCACGGGCAGAAACAAGCCCGATTGCTTTATCATCACCCCCTGAAACAAGCAGGTTACGCACACCGGCTTCGTTCATAACCTTGAGAGCATTCATAACGCTTTCATCTTCATCAAGCTGAATACACGGTGAAATTTTGGAAGGCGCCGAACTGATTAAGTCACAGGCCGTCATGCATTGGTTTACCTTGCTCGCATCCAGATCATCGTTTTGTACCAGACTATTCATCAGATCCATTTCGGTTATAATACCAACCAGTTCTCCTCCACTTTCAACAGCCAGTGCAGAAACACTGGATCTATCCATCTCTTCAATAGCAGCCCTCAAGCTGTCTTCGTATCCTACTTTCGGAACACTTTTCTGCACGGCAACACTGATTGTATCATTAAGCCCCATTGCAACACCTCCTCATTTTTCAATTTAAAGATATAACTACAATGTCTGCCACCATATTAATAACTATTTCTTTTGAAAATATAATAACACCAATAGCGGATGTCTCTAAAAAACTTCACTTAGATTCTAATAAGTTATATGATGGATAATGTGAAGTGCTCTGCCTGATAGATGCAGATTGTAGAGCTGTTACTACTGGATATATCCTTTATCCAGGTCGAACATTGTAAGTTCCCAGGATTCAGTGGCAATATCGTGACGAAGAATATACACACTGCCGTCATCGCCACGAACCTTAAAATAACGGTGTTCAGGTGCAAGCCAGCGGTCTAAAATCTCCTTGACCCTTACCTGTCGGTCCCCGAGAAAAAAGGTGGTCGGCGACTCCTCTCCCCTATAGCCGGCATAGCATTTAACACGTATATTGAAAACGTTATCATGCATGTTTGATCACAATAATCCCTCTCAGGCTCATAGTTCCTGATAGCTAATGATTCTGAGAGGGAGATGACTAGGGTTCTAATAGAGTAAATTTACCAGGAAAAGACTGATACCCGGTATATATGTCACAAGGATAAGAGCGACAATCATAACCACCATCCAGGGCAGAGAAGCCTTGGTTACTTCTTCCAGACTTAAACCGCTCAACCCCGATGCCACATAGAGGTTGAGACCCACTGGAGGGGTAATCATACCTACTTCCATATTCAGCGTCATTACTATCCCCAAGTGAATTGGATCAATTTTAAGCGCCATAGCAATAGGGAAAAAGATCGGAGCGAGTATAAGTATAATGGACGAAGGCTCCATAAAATCACCAGCAAACCAGAGGACAACGTTTACCACAAGCAAGAACATCCACCATGACATTTCCTTAGCTACCATCCATTCAGCAATATTTTGGGGTATTCGCTCCATGGTGAGCACATGAGCAAATATCATGGCACAAGCGATTATAAAGAGCAGCATGGCAGTCATTTTTGCAGATTCCAACATAACATGAGGAACCTCCTTAAATGTCATATCCCTGTATACAAACAGAGCAATGAATGCCGAATAAACGGCTGCCACAGCTGCTGCTTCAGTGGGTGTGAATATTCCTCCATAAATACCGCCGATAATCATGACGATTAGCAGCAATCCCCAGAAGGCCCCTACAAAAGCCTGCCATACTTCCTTCAAAGATGGCCTGGGTTGTTTAGGCATACCTTTTCTGACAGCAACAACCCACGTAACAATAAGAAGCATAAGACCCAGCATGAGACCGGGTACGATACCGGCAATAAACATCTTGCCAACCGACTGCTCAGTGGCAACAGCATAAACAATCATGACAATTGAGGGCGGGATCAAGATCCCCAGGCTTCCTGCAGTTGCAATGGAGCCCACGGCAAAAGGCTTTGAGTATTTGGCCTCCAACATACCAGGTATCATGATGGACCCAATAGCTACAACTGTGGCCGGACTCGACCCGGAAACCGCAGCAAAAAGGATACAGGCCATGATACCGGCCATTGCCAGACCACCGGCCATCCAACCCACAAGGGCATTGGCAAATCGTACTATTCGCCTGGCAACACCGCCGGTCGACAAAAAATTCGAGCTGAGAATGAAAAAGGGAATGGCCATGAGAGTAAAGTGCTCCATGGTCGCTGAAAACTTGTTCGGCAATATTCCGGCAAAAACAGTTGTAGCGGAAGCCCATTCAGGAACAGGGAAAAACATCAGCAGATATATACCCGCCGAAAGTCCCAAACAGATAGCAATAGGTACGCCCACAAGAAGAAGGATTGCAAGAACAATAAAAATAACTGCTGCTTCCATGAAAGGCCTCCTATTCTTTAATCTTGTCTAATTGTTCTTCTTCAGTTGTCGGATGACCGGGCGGATAAGCATCCGGAATTTCATCAATTTCATCGCTATCGAGCTCGCCGCTTGTGGAAACATTGATCATCTGGCCCGTATGCACCCAGTAGAAGACCTGTACCAGACGAAAAGATATCAGTGTAAATCCTATGGGAAGAGCAAGGTGCGGTATCCACTGTGGAATTTCCAGATCAACCGTCATGAGTTCCATCTTGTAGGCGTCGTGGACATAAAAGAAAGAGAGATAGGCCATATACCCTGTAAATCCAAGGGATATCACCACAGCAACCAGAGCCATTATGCGCCGCTGAGCATCGGGCAGTTTCTTCATAAGCACATCCACTCCAAGGTGGACCCCGTGCTTGAAACCATAGGAGGCTCCGATCATAACCGTCCACAGGAAAAAGTGTTGGACCAGTTCCGGGGCCCACGTGATCCCTGCGTTAAAGACATAACGGGCCACCACCTGGGCAAACACCAGGAGTGTCGCGAGGCCGAGCAATAAAGAGATCAGAATTTCTTCTATACGGTCAATAATGCCGAATTTCACATTTCCCATGGTCCCATCCTATGCGCACTTAGTAATAAACAGGAAAAAACTTTAAGAGTCTCCACAGGTTCTGCTAGTGGAGACTCTTATATAAGTAGTAAATGTGCAAGAAAAAATCATTCAATTAATTTTTGGCGTTTAATTCGTATACCGCATCAATAAGATCACCCCCAATAACATTCCGGAATTCGTCATGTACAGGTTTGAAAGCCTGACGGAATGCATCTTTTTCAGAATCGGTCAGTTCAGTAACTTTGGTTGTACCCGCAGCAATTATCTTTGCCTTCTGATCCATATTAATCTTGTGTGCGTTTACCCTGATCCAGGCTGTAACCTCCTGGAGGATCGCTTCCAGCTCGGCACGTACATCCTTGGGCAGATAGTTCCAAAACTGAGAGTTGGTAACTACCATGTAGCCGAGATAACCGTGATCGGTTCCTGTTATGTATTTTTGGACTTCAAAGAATTTCTTGGAATACATATTGGACCAAGTATTTTCCTGTCCGTCGATGACACCCTGCTCAAGTGCAGAATACACCTCTGAAAAGGGCATTACCAGAGGATTGCCGCCAACTGCCTTGAACTGGGCCTCCAGTACCTTGGATGACATGATACGGTATTTGATCCCGCCGGCATCACTTGGTTTTTTAATCTCGCGCAGGTTATTGCCTATCTGCTTGAAACCGTTGTCCCACATGGCCAAACCGAGCATGTTTTTCTTACCCAATAGCTTGAAGAGTTTCTTCCCTGGTTTACCATCTATGGTTTGATAGAGAACATCACTGTTCTTGAACAGGAAGGGCAGGTCAAATAGCTGCAGCTGAGGAACCCATGAAGTGAACTTGGCTGTTGAGGGTGCTGCCATTTCCACGCTGCCTGTGCTCAAAGCGTCCAGCACTTTCTTGTCTGTATAAAGCTGGCTGTTGGGGAAAACCTGAACTTCAACTTTGCCCTTGAGGCGTTCGTTGGCCAGTTTGGCAAACATATCTGCTGCCTGGCCTTTTGGTGTGTTGGGCGACACTACATGGGAGAAGCGAATTTTTATAGCATCCATGGCTGAAACGGAGCCTACAGCTCCTGCCACCATGGCCACAGCCAGACCAAAAATTGCCAAACTTTTTAAAACTTTCATCATTGCAACCTCCTTAGATAGCTGAATCATTTTAAGCAGGCGTTCATGCAATTGATCGGCAGTTACTGTATCCGAAAAACAGAACGCCCGTATATAAAGTATCTAGAAAAAATGCCAATTCATGCGTTTAAAGTCAACCCGTCTATTTCTGATTATTGTGTAAGAGTTTTTCTTACACAAGTAATTATTGCATTTTTCTTTGGTCAGGGATAATTGAGGAAGTGAAGAAGAACAAGACAACATTTATAAAGATTTTTAGGTCTCGATAAGTTTGTTCTGGATTGCGAAGCGTGAAAGTTCAGCGTTGTTACGCAGGCCTAGTTTTTTTAATAGGCGTGACCGATACGTATCAACTGTCTTTATACTTATGGCATATGCCTCGGCTATTTCCCTATTTGTATGACCCATTGCCAGACGGCGCAGAACCTGTAATTCCCTGGTGGAAAGAGAATCAAGTGTAGACCTGCCATCTTCGCCCCTTGCAACCCTTAACGCAAGTGCTTCAGTGGCCTCAGCTGTAAGATAGCGGGCACCTGAATGGACTTTTCTGATAGCATTTACAAGCTGTTCAGGGGCGGAGCGTTTGGTAATATACCCCATGGCGCCCGCTTCTATAGCACGCACCACGTATTGTTCCTCTTCATGCATGGTTAGGACAATCACCGGCAGACTTGGATAATCAATTTTAAGACGACCAACCACTTCCAAACCATCAAGACCCGGCATGGAAATATCAATTACCGCCACATCAGGTCCCCTCTCCTGAACCATCCTTATAGCATCCCGACCGTTTTCCGCCTCGGCAATCACCTCGATATCGTTGCTTTCCTCTACTATTCTCCTGAGACCTTCTCGAACCAAGGAATGGTCATCTGCCAACAGTACTCCAATCATGAAATCTCCTTTCCCGAACCGCTAATCGGCACAACGAGGCGGACAATTGTGCCCTTACCCAGAACAGAATCTACCAAGAGGCTCCCACCTGCCAGAGCTGCGCGCTCCCGCATGCCCGCAACTCCAAATCCTTCAGATTCATCAAGGCTTTCAACCTCAAAACCGCGGCCATCATCATCTACATTCAGAACCAGATTATTGCCACGAATTTCTAGTATAACTTCAACACGGCCGGCACCAGAATGTCGTGCGACATTTGTCAGGGCCTCCTGGGTAATTCTATAAGCTGCGGTTGCGATAGTATCATCTATTTCCGGAATTTTAGCATGTTCAAATATGCATGATATACCACTGCGCTTTTCAAAGTCGGCAGTATACCAGTCCAGCGCATCAACGAGGCCGAGATCATCAAGAACACCTGGCCGTAATCTGATGGCGATACTGCGTATGTCCTTGATCGTTTTGTCTATCAAGTCACGCATGGTCAAGGCTCTATCAGCTGCCTTTTTATCAGCTTCCCTCAAGTGCTCCATCATCCACACGGAATCCATACGGAGCGCCGTCATCACTTGCCCCAGCTCGTCATGGAGCTCCCTGGCAATGGCAGAACGTTCTTTTTCCTGGCTTGCCATAATGTTGCCGGAAAGGCGCCTGAGCTGGTCCTGTGCTTTTTTTACTGCGGTTATATCTGTTGATATACCGCAGACACCACTGGGAATTTCAGACTCAT
Source organism: uncultured Desulfobulbaceae bacterium (assembly GCA_945787325.1). Lineage (GTDB taxonomy): Bacteria > Desulfobacterota > Desulfobulbia > Desulfobulbales > BM004 > CALZHP01. The sequence continues at coordinate 9,731 of CALZHP010000011.1, read as the reverse complement.
CATAAATAGGAAACTTCACTGAGAGATAGGTATGTATACCGTCTTTTTGCGGAACTCTCTCTTCTACCTGGATGGATTTTCCCGTCTCAAGTACTTGAAGATCGTTGGCCCGGAACTGGTCCGCAACTTCCTTAGGAGCAATTTCATAATCGGTCATTCCGCGCACTTCTTCACTGCTTACTTTAAAAAGTTCCTCAAACCGGGAGTTTATCAATACGTATTTTCCTTGCCTGTCTTTTACATAAACAACATCAGGAGTATATTTCAGGATATTGGTAATTTCCCGAGTCCTTTTGCTTACCTGTCGTTCCAGGTCCCTGGAATACAGGCTCAATTCCTCCTTAGCCTGCCGCAAAGCCTCAATAGCCCTGTTCCTTTCGGTCACATCAATAGAAACAGCCAGCGTTCTAATAATTTCTCCTCTATCAGCCCTTACCGCGATAGCGGATAAAAGAATGTCGATAGTTTCCCCGCTTTTCTTAACAAACTTGTATGGTATATCTTTGCAGTATCCCTTTTCAAAAAATTGCGGAAAAACTACATCAAGAGCATATTTCTTAGAATCTTCGGTAAAAAAATCGGTAATATTCTTACCAATAACCTCATCACGGCTGTACCCCAGCGCTTCCACCCAATAATCACTTACACTGACAAGTCGCCCCTGCGTATCTATAGAGTGTAGCAAGGCGGGAGTATTGTGATACAGTGAACGATATCTGTTGTCACTTTCGCGCAAAGCTTCTTCAACAACTTTTCTTTTCCGAATTTCCTTACTGGCATATCTGTAAAGCAGAAAAACAGATAACCCCACCAGAACACATAAAGCGAATATAATCGGACGAGTTATGCTGATAAGCGGATCAGAGACTATCTTGGAAATGTCCTTTGCAGTTCGCAAATGGATAACCGACCATCCGGTAAAATTTTCCAGAGCAATACTGTGGATTAGATAACGCTCACCTGAACTGTCTGTTGTGTACTTTCCATCACCTATCTTCAGGCCAATCGAACTCCATGGTCCTTTGCCAAATTGCCTGGAAGCAGCAATCTCTTCTATTTCCTGAGGCATCAGTTCAGATACCGACCTGTACAGCCATTCATTCCGGTTGGAAATGAAGACTACCCCTCTGGGTCCTGTAACAAGAACTGTTTCATCAGTATTGAGATTGAGTTCTTTTTCAATCTGCTCAATGGAAATCTTTATGACAACAACTCCAACCGGTGAATCCTCGCCGCTTTCAAAAATTGGAAAACTATGGTAGACGCCGCGTTTTCCAGACATTGTCCCCAAGGCCATATATGTGGCAGGAACACCATCGATTGCCCTTTTAAAATATGGGCGGAAGGAAAAGTTCTGCCCAACAAAACTATCCGCTTCCCTGCGGTTGCTCGAGGCCAAGGTATTACCATTATGATCCATCAGATAACAGACATCGGCATTCAGGGTCACATTGAAATGATCTAGGACAATGTTGCCCCTGTTGAGAAAATCATTACCGGGATTAATCAGCAACTCGCGAAGTTCACTCATTCCTGCCAGAGTTCTGACCGGTTTTATATTTTCGGAAAGTAATGATGAGAGGTTTCTGGCAATCATCTCCAGCCTGGAAACAGCTTGTCGCTCCGCTTCATTGAAGGCTGATTCTTTTAAGGATGAATAATAAATATAGCCGCCAATTGAGGTGGAAAGAAATGCAAGCAGCGAAAGAACAACCAGAATTAGGCGGAGTTTCATAAAAAGCTACCTCCACCGGAAAGACTGAAAGGGCGGCTGATTTTTCAGCCGCCCATCTAAATATATGAAGCTATTTAATCTGAGCATAACATCTTCAATTCAAATAAGACCGCTCATGTTAGTTTATTTTTTATCTACAGGTACCAGGGGTAGATATAAGGGCTTCCAGAACATATTATTAACAAGCTTCTTCAGCTTCTTCTCATCATTATCATGCTGAAACCTGCTAAAAGCACACGGTCTGCTGACCCCCTCTTTAAAAGCCGCCAATCCAACAGCAACTGCAACTGCTTTACTAACTTTATTAAGTTTTTCAACTGGCGGCATGAGAACGCCTTTTTTCATTTCTTCTTTTGTTACCTGTTCAGACACCGCATGGGCGGCGGCTGTAAAAAATGTCGGGAGCACCTCCCTTGTACCGCAGGCAAGCACACCAAGGCCGACTCCAGGAAACACAAAAACATTATTACATTGCCCGATCCTGATTTTCTTTCCATTCTGCTCGACTGGTTCAAAAGGGCTGCCGGTTGCAACTAAAGCCTGCCCATCAGTCCATTTATAGATATCGGTGGGTAATGCCTCTGTCATTGAAGTCGGGTTGCTCAAAGGCAGGACAACCGGTCTTTCAGTGTTTTCGCACATCGCTTCTACTATCTCTTGGGTGAAACAGCCTGCCTGTCCGGAAGTACCTATCAGCACAGTAATTTTTGCGTTTTTCACGACTTCCAGAAGGTAGTTGCGATCGATATCTTCAAGCCAAGGCATTTCAACAGGGTTTTTCGCAAACTTCGCTTTGTAAGGCTCCAGTTTACGGTCGGACGACACCACACCCCCGCTATCCAAAGTAAAAATACGCTTTCTTGCTTCGGCTAATGAAATTCCACTTTCAACAAGCGCTACCTCAATCTGTTCGGCTATACCTATCCCACCTGCGCCTGCACCGTGTACAAGGAACACCTGCTGTTTCAGTTCTTCCTTTTTAATTTTCATGGCCGTCAAAATGGCCGCGAGCGTTACAGAACCTGTGCCCTGAATATCGTCATTAAATGATATAAGGTCGTGCAGATACGCATCCCTTACCGCAAAGGCATTCTGCTTGGAAAAATCTTCCCACTGGCAGAGGGCATTGGGAAATACAGACTTAAACGCCTTGGCAAAGCGCTGGATAAATTTCACGTACTCGGATCCACTGATTCGATGGTGACGCCAGCCGAGATATTCATCACTCTCGAGCAGTTCCTTATTGTCTGTTCCTACGTCAAGCGATATGGGCAGACAGTGCCAGGGAGCAATACCGGCGCCCTGTGTGTAGAGCATAAGTTTTCCGAGACATATAGATATTCCGCCTGCGCCCTGATCACCTATTCCCAGGATACCCTGATTATCTGTAACTACCGCCACTCGAATGTCCTGGTGGACATAGCGCTTGAGAATTTCCTCGGCCTTATCGATGTTGCCGGGATAGAAATGAAGTCCGTTTGCCCGTCTGAAGATCGTGGAGTACTTCTGGACGGCAAGGCCGACTGTCGGCGTATAGATGATGCTCATGAACTTTTCAATATCACTTCTGATAAGCGCATGCGCCAGGGTTACATTACGGTTAAAGAGTGAGAGGATATGAATATAACGTTCTATATCATCAGGTTTTGATTCAACCTTAATAAGGCTATTAGCGACTTGACTTTTGAGCGACCTGGGGGTGGGTGGCAGTGTACCGTCAATACCCAGTGATTCCCTTTCTTTAACTTCAAATGCAGATCCCTTGTTTGTAAAATTGCTTCCCTGTATACTGATCCCGGTTTTATGTATCAGGATTTTCTTGGTATTTCCATATTCATCATATTCAAAACTGTAACTGTCTTCAGACATAATAATATTTAACCTCCATCCATTATCGGCAAAGTTGTCAGTTGCCCTTGTAAGCTTGCCGTTTACCACAAAGCATGAAAATTGGAAAATGAAAAATCCAATGTTTTTCCGAATTCTGCTAAATAATAAGGAAAAAGTTTGGACAAATGTTAATGATTTCGGTACATTTTACCGAAACAGTGTAAAAGTAAACCGTCAATCACACAACTTGCAGACCTGGAACTCGGCAATGCCTGCCAAAAAAAAGAACAAAAAAACCGACCGCAGCAGCAATAAAGCGGACAATTACTGGAAAAAGAAACAGGAAGCTAACCAGCTGTCTGAAAAGCTCTATTCACAAACTGTATTTTATGACTGGTGTAAGGCCTGCAGACTTTGTATCGAATTATGTCCCAAGAATGTATACGGTAGCGACAAGACCGGCAGACCTGTCATAGAAAAACCAGACGCCTGCAACGGCTGCAGGTTCTGTGAAGTACACTGCCCAGATTTCGCCATTTCCATAAAGGAACGTTACCCGGACCGCAGGAGAAAACCAAATGGCCAGTAACCGAAAAAAGAAAACTGTCCTTCTCCAGGGAAATGAAGCGATCGTTGAGGGAGCTCTCGCAGCTGGTTGCCGTTTTTTTGCTGGGTATCCAATTACACCTGCATCAGAAATAAATGAACTCATGTCCGCAAAGCTTCCCGGCTTAGGTGGAACCTTCATTCAGATGGAAGATGAGATTGCCAGCCTGGGTGCTGTCATAGGCGCCTCATTGGCCGGGGTGAAAAGCCTTACTGCCACAAGTGGCCCAGGATTTTCCCTGATGCAGGAGAACCTCGGCTATGCATGCATAGCTGAGGTTCCGTGTGTTATTGTTAACGTTATGCGGGGTGGACCAAGCACCGGACTACCGACCAGTCCCGCTCAAGGCGATGTTTTACAGGCACGCTGGGGGACCCATGGCGATCACCCAATAGTTGTAATGGCTGTATCTTCAGTAAGTGACTGTTTCTCCGTTACGGTAAATGCTTTTAATATATCCGAAAAATACCGGGTCCCAGTTATAATTCTTTCCGATGAAGTGGTTGCCCATACACGGGAGACAATAACACTATCCACCCCTGAGACAGTTGAAGTAGTAGACAGGATCACGCCCAATGTCCCACCGGAATGGTACCTGCCATATGAGGACAACAGCCGCGGTGTCCCTCCGATGGCTGCTATGGGAGACGGTTACCGTCACCATGTTACCGGACTCATTCATGATGCACATGGTTACCCTACCCAGCGCCCAAAAGAGGTGGAAGCCTTTACCCGTAGACAGTTCCGGAAGATAACCAACGGTTTTTATGAGATACAACAGGTGAAAAAATTCCATATGGATGATGCTGAAATCGCTGTTATTGCCTATGGCGCTGTTTCACGCTCGGCACACAGGGCCGTTGTCAGGGCCAGGGAACAGGGTATAAAGGCGGGCCTGCTGCAACTGATCACCCTTTTTCCATTTCCTAAAACCGCTGTAGTAAGCGCATTGCGCCAGTGTAACACTGTAATGATACCAGAGATGAACATGGGCCAGATCAGCAGGGAGATTAAAAGGGTTAATCAGGAAAAAACCAAGATCATTAAACACAATCGTATAGACGGCCAGTTTATTACTCCGGATGAAATATATGACAAATTGCTGCGCGAGTGATGAATACCTCGACAGATTGTATTAAAAATACTCCTCAGCATATATAGGGAGGTGAGCATGCCACAGGAAATGACAGAATTACGTGATAAATATTTGCGCCACGACAAGAAATTTCCGCATGTTTGGTGCCCGGGCTGCGGCAACGGCATTGTCCTTGGCTCACTGATCCGTGCTGTAGATACTCTTGGTATTGAAAAGGACGATCTGGTGCTCGCATCAGGCATCGGCTGTTCGGGCCGGCTCCCAACCTATGTTGATTTCAATACCTTGCACACAACACATGGCCGTGCACTCACCTTTGCCACCGGCATAAAACTTGCCAAACCTACATTGACTGTTATGGCCGTTATGGGTGACGGTGACGCTACAGCAATAGGTGGCAACCATTTTATCCACGCGGCCAGAAGAAATCTTGATCTCACCGCAATCATTATCAACAACCAGATTTATGGAATGACCGGCGGCCAGCATTCTCCTACCACCCCATACGGCTGCAAAGCTACCACTTCTTCTTACGGACACATAGAGCACGCTTTTTCCATCGCCGATCTAGCGGCTACTGCCGGGGCGGCGTATGTAGCCCGCGGTACTGTATATCATACAACTATGCTGGACAAGCTCATTGTACAGGCTGTACAAAAACCCGGTTTCAGCGTGGTGGAAATAATGTCGAACTGCCATATCCAGTTTGGCCGCCGCAACGAGATGCCCGACCCGGTGACCATGATGAACTGGTTTAAAGAACATGCCGTAAGGCCCGACCAGGCAGACAACATAGCTCCTGACTCCCTTGATGATAAGTTTACTATAGGCGTTCTTGCTGATGTGGAAAAGCCGAACTACATCGAAGAATACCAACATATACGCGACAGAGCCAAAGGAGATAGTTGATGGACGAAGAGCGTTACGAAGTACGTCTCAGTGGTTCCGGCGGCCAGGGCATCATTCTCGCTGCTGTTATACTAGCTGAAGCCGCTGGCATTTATGAAGGTCACCACGTCTGCCAGGCCCAAAGCTATGGACCGGAAGCAAGAGGCGGCAAATGCAAAGCTGAAGTAGTGATCAGCGATAATCCGATCGATTATCCGAAGGTAACGCAGCAGGATATGCTTCTGGCTATGAATCAGGCTGCTTGTGATGCATATTTCTTTGATTTCAAGCCCAATGGCCTTTTGCTGGTTGATTCGACTCTAGTAGAACAATTACCGACCAGCCGTGTCGTAGCTATTCCCTTTACTCAAATTGCCCGCGAAAAAACGGGCAAGGCAATTACTGCCAATATGGTAGCCCTTGGAGCGATTGCCCACCTTTGCCCGCTGGTGAAATTAAAGAGCATGGAATCAGCTCTAAAGATCAGGGTTCCCAAAGACACCAGGGACATGAATCTTGAAGCCCTGAAGGCAGGAGCAAAAGCTGCACGCGCTATAAATCTTGCTTCGCTGCCCCGCTCCATCATACCTCAGGAAGAAGAAGAAATTTAATTAAACTAATTAGATTATGACTCAGGAAAAATGCAAGTGGATCAATGATTACGATGCCAGCTTCAAGGTTTTTCATGAGTTGATGTCACACAGGATCCGGGAAATTCTCCTGGTTCTTAATCCATATGACGCATTTATTATGGAGGAGGACGCCAGCCTTTCCTCCAGAATAATCAATGAATATCGCGGACTGAACCTGAGCCATCCTCCCAGGTTAACCAGGGTATCAACCGTTCAGGAAGCCCTGAGTATTGCAAAAATAAGGAAATTCGACCTTGTACTCACCCCGCCGCAAGTTGACGACATGGACTGCTGCTCCGTCGGCAGGGAACTCAAAAAAATAGACCCGAAACTTCCCGTGGTGCTCCTTGTGCCACAATACAGTTCCTACCAGCAACTCCAGGAAAATATAAATCCCAGTGAAATAGACAGGTTTTTTGTTTGGTCGGCTGATCCAGATCTCTTAATGGCGATCATCAAAAATCTTGAAGACCATTTAAATGTTAACAGCGACACAGAAATTGCCATGGTTAGGGTGCTGTTACTTGTTGAGGATTCTCCTCTTTACAAATCCTATTTTCTCCCTCGAATCTACAAGGAGGTTGTGCAGCAAACACAGGCCGTCCTCGATGAAAGCCTCAACGAAGAGCATCGTCTTCTGAAGATGCGTGCACGGCCTAAAATTCTTGTAGCCGAAAATTATGAAGAGGCCATGCAACTCTACCACAAGTATCTTCCCTACGTGTTCGGGGTGATATCGGATACGCGATTTCCTAAAAATGGTGTTATGAACGACAGTGCAGGCTTGCATCTTTTGTCCCATATTAGGAAGGAAATACCCGACTTACCCATGCTTCTTCTCAGTTCCGATGAATCAAATCATGAAAAAGCCGAACAAATTCCAGCTGTCTTTTTAAATAAAAACGAATTGGATCTTACCGAATCGCTGCATGATTTTTTTCTGAGATACCTTGGTTTTGGGGATTTTGTATTCCGCATGCCGGACGGAGCTGAAATCACCAGGGCAAACAACTTGCACGAGTTTGAGATAAGTTTAGAGAAGATTCCTGACATGTCTCTGCTGTATCATGCTGAACATAACCACTTTTCCAACTGGGTTATAGCCCGTTCAGAAATAGGTCTTGCTTCGAGACTGCATAAATGTCAGCTGTTAAACACCAAAGATCCCGAAAAGATGCGTAAAACTATTGCCAAACAGGTGCACAACCTACGAAAATGGCGGCAACAGGGGGTAGTGTCTCGTTTTAAAAGAGACGATTTTGACGCTGAAACCAATGACTTTGTCAAGATTGGCCAGGGGTCCATGGGGGGTAAAGCTCTGGGACTTGCCTTTATGGCTTCCCAGCTAAGCAAATCCGAAGAGCTGCATGAAAAATATCCTGATATTACTATCTCAATTCCCCAAACACTGGTCATAACAACTGACGGCTTTGACTCTTTTGTCGAACATAACAATCTCCAGGATCCGGAAGACGAAATCAGCGACAAGGAAATAGCCGGCATATTCCTACGGGCGGAAATGCCCGAATGGATAGTCATGGAGTTATCCGCATATCTTAAGCAGGTTGATTCACCGTTGTCGGTTCGTTCTTCCAGCTTGCTGGAAGATGCTTTATATAAGCCCTATGCCGGACTGTTCCAGACCTGCATGATTCCCAACAATCACGCCGAGTTCCCCATTCGTTTATACCAACTTATCAGGGCGGTTAAATTGATATTCGCATCGGCATATTTTGCAGGTCCCAGAGCATTTTCCAGCTCGGTCGGGCAAACCTCCCACCGAAATAGTATGGCTGTAATCATTCAGCGATTGGCCGGACGTCAATATGGAGATTACTATTATACAGCTATATCCGGCGTGGCCCAATCCTATAACTATTATCCCATCGACTCCATGAAGCCTGAAGAAGGAATTGCACATATTGCTCTCGGGTTTGGTAAGACTGTTGTAGAAGGCGAAAAAAGCCTGGCTTTCTCTCCACGGCATCCAGCAAACCTGCCGCATTTTTCAACTGTTGATGACATTCTGGAAAATGCCCAGAGAAGTTTTTATGCCCTTAAGACCAGTGGATATCCCGATGATCTCAATCTTCTCGAAAGCTCCAATCTTATTCGCAGGTACGTAGAAGATGCTGAGACGGAACCACCTATCAGTACGATGTGCAGTACCTATCTCCCTGAAGAGCACAGCATCAGGGATTCATATGCTAGCGGTGTCAAGATTCTTACATTTGCTAGTATTTTGAAATACAAAAGCTTTCCCCTTGCCGACATCCTTTCAGATCTGCTCGATATTGGTCACAGGGGTATGGGATGCCCTATCGAAATAGAATTCTGCGTCGAACCGGGCAAAAACAAAGGCGAGTTTCATTTTCTGCAGATACGTCCTATGGCAGCGGGTAGTGAACGATATGAAGTTTTAATTAGCCAGGATGAAATTGACCGTGCTTTCTGTTATTCCACTCAGGCTCTTGGACATGGAAAAAGTGAAAACATCTCAGACATAATTTACGTGAAGCCGGATACATTCGACCCGGCTAAAACAGCAGCCATCGCCCGCGATATCGGCCACATGAATGCAACTCTCAATAAACACAAACGGCCCTATCTGCTTATCGGTCCAGGGAGATGGGGTTCTGCAGACCATTGGCTCGGCATACCTGTACAATGGCAGGATATTTCCTGTGTAAAAGCTATAATAGAACTTCGGACCAAAAAACTTTCGGCCGACGCCTCGCAAGGAACCCACTTTTTCCAGAACATTACTTCACGGGGCATTCACTATATTACAGTTACAGAAGACGTTGAAACAACAACGGATATTCTGAATTGGCAATGGCTAAATAATCTACCGGTAGTTGCCGAAACAGATTTTATAAGGCACGTTCGTCTGAAAAAGCCTTTCACCTTGAAAGTAAACGGCACAGAATCCACCTGTGTCAT
>CALZHP010000010.1 GCA_945787325.1 uncultured Desulfobulbaceae bacterium | reverse complement strand
TAACTCCGGATGCGCCGGTAAAAGCCGTAAATATTGCGCAGACAAGTAGTGATACCACAGCCAGACCACCTGGAAGCCATCCCAGCAGAACCCTTGAAAGATTTAATAATCGTTGAGGAGTACCGCTTTCAGACATTATAGTGCCAGCGAAGATGAACAATGGAAGGGACAGAAGCAGGGGAGTGTCGGCCAGTCGGGACATTTCAATGATGACAACAGAGAGGTCGATTCCCACACTGTAGAAGGAAATCAGGGCCAATGCTGATATGACTACGAAAAGTGGGCTGCCGAGCAGGGCCAGGACTATGGCAACTATTTTGAGCAGATTCATATCAGAGGGTCACGTAGAATTTTTTTCAAGGGCAAAGGTTATTTTAGAAGGGTGACAATGTTTCGGATGGCCACGATAAGAAAACGAATGGTCATCAGGGCGAAAGCCAACGGGAAAACTATATTCAAACCCCAGGCAGGCATACCCAGCACTTCTCTGCCGCTGCTGAAAGCGTATTCGTTCTGAATAAATATTATCGATGCATAGGTGAGAGCAATACAAACTGCTGATGAAAAAAGATTGGAGATTGCAACGAGCCAGGGGGTCGCATTTTCAGGTACAAGATGGGATGCTATGTCTATTGAGATATGTTTCTGCTGTCTGGTCGCCACTGCCGCACCTAGTAAACCGGCCCAGATGACCATATAGCGGAGAAGGGGATCTGCCCAGATAAAACCCGCCGACAGGACATCCCGCAGGAAAATCTGTGTGCAGGACAACAGGACCATGGCGACTAGAAGGAGACAGAGGAAAGCTTCTTCCAGGCGATTGAAACCATTTCCCAGGGTGCGCATAATTGAAATGAAACCTGTCATAGAATTTTCTGCCTGGAACGATTTGAATTTGCTGGTAGTTGGCCGTGATTATTTATTTCTGACCTCGTTCAGGAGGCTCAGTGTCTTATCATAAATGTCCTTTGAAAAAGCTTCACCCGTCATTTCAACAATTGTTTTTTCCCGTTGTGCCTGAAGTTGATTCTGAGTTTCCGGTGATGCCGGCAGAAGTTCAATCCTGTTATCCTTCAGTACTTGTAAAGCCTCCTCGTTACTTTTCCGGGTGTCCAGCAGGAGGCGGGAAAAATGCTTTAAAGCCGATTCTTTCATCAAGGCAGCCAGGTTATCCGGGAGCCTGGAGAAAGTTTTTTTATCCAGTACGAAAGCACCATAACCGTAAGCAAAAGGTACGTCAGTTATATACTTTGTTTTAGTGAACCACTGCAGGACAATTGAGCCATAATAGGAGTTGAAAACGGTATCTAAAAGTCCGGTCTGTAACGATGTGAGTACATCTGGAATAGAAAGTGAGGTAGCTGTAACACCAACGTTTTTCAGGAATTGCTGGCTGATCGGGTCTCCCTCCGGAACCCAGGTTTTGGTTTTTTTCAATTCTTCAACTGAGGTGATGGGCTCAGTAGACATAGTATATATGAACCCAACTTCCGATATGGCAAGCAGCACGAGGTTCTTTTCTTCGAAAGCCTTCTGGAAATTACTCCAAATGCCATTAATGACGTGGTCCACTTCAGCATATGACTGAAAAAGAAAAGGGATTCCAAGAACCCTGAAATCCGGAACAACTGCGCCAATACCAGTCATTGTGAAACCGCCGCCGTGCAGCTGACCGATTTTCATTTTACGATACATGGCGCGGTCATCACCCATGACACCGCCGGGGTATATCTTGAAACCTATGGCACCATCGCTTTTGTCTATTACTTCTTCAGTAAATTCTGTAAAACGTTTGGCCCACACACTCCCCTCAGGTGCAAGAGAGGCAACCTTAAAAAGATATTTGGCACGTTTTGACTTTGCAAAAGCTGGAGCGCTGTTACACAGTAAAACCGAAACTGCGCATATAATCAGTATTATCTTGATATAACGGGTCATTTGCTGACTCCCTAAAAGTATTCATCAGTTTTCGATAATAGCCTTCGGGCCATAACTTTGGCCAATTCGTTACTGGATGTCAATTCCTCTATGTCCGTTTTACTTTCCAGTACCTCTTTCAACAGGCTTTCATACAACTCGCGATTAAAAGTCATGCGGGCATATATTTCTGCAAAAGTAACCTGGGCTAACAGAAATTGCCGGTTACTGGCGGCAATGGCTTTTTCAAAATGTTTACGGCTTTCTTCCGGTCTGCCGCCAAACATCTCCGGACGTGAACCGTAGTAGACACCCAGAAAAAGGTGCGCACTGCCATAGTAATATGTTTCATCCAGTTCAAGTACACGGAGCATGATTTGCTCCACCATTGGCAGGTCTGCCAGGGAAGCCGGTGAGCCTTCCTGGAACTTTATCCAGGTTGCCCAAGAGTAACCTCCCCAGAAAAGGGCATCAACATCACTTGTGTCGGTTTTTGAAAGGCAGGATTTGAAGCGTTCAAAGGTTCCGGAAACAGTTCCACTGAAAGATGGTGTCTGACACAGAAGCCTTAATCCATAATCCTTGGCTCTGGTACTTAGTTTCGCTGCACGCTCTTTATCTCCATACTCATAAACAGTAGCGGCATAGGAAGTATAACCCCTGGCCCCGGACATAAGCAGTTTTTTGTTATCCGGGTTGCTGTCGATAAACCCATCGAGAAGAAGAAGAAGGGCCGGGGCGCCATCATGAATAAGCTGGAGGTCACTCTGTTTCTGTAAAGAACTGTTAAGAGGCCCTGTCAGGGGATCTATAAATAACGATGTGCAACCACCGGTAAGAATGAGTATTGTAAATGAAATGAGAAAACAGGTGCGATACGATCTGCGGTTCATAGGTGCAGCACCTCGCTTTTTATATTGACCGGATGTTACGGAAACTAATCCTTTTCTGTCGTGTATTAAAATGCACATTATGGACTCAAAGAAGTAATCATTATTGAAAAGGAAAAAAATAACATTCGGAAATTATCTCAACATTTATAGTATTATAATTAAAATAATGCGATAATTTCAGGAAAAAATATGAGGAAGGAAAATGGACGATAATAAGAATATCAGAAAACCTGATCCTGAGAAAATGAAAGTTTTAAGGAGTTTACCTGTTGACATTAAGCAGTCACTAACAAAAGAGGAAGTGAATGCTTTTTTGTATGAAGAAATCTGGCCAGATTCATTGAGCACGAAACTGAGTCAGTTTCTGGATATAGAAAAAGAAGAATAATTGCTCAGAAATGTGTTCGGGTGACTAATTCGCATCTCAAAGGCTTGGAAGTATTTACAAATATCATATATGAGCTACCTGTTTTTCTGAGCTTCTATATTCTAGGCGTATAATGCTTAATGCCCTGTTGATCAGTATTTGGCCTCCATGGATGGTCTATGCGCACCTGTTATTAATATAGGAAAATGGTCTGGAGGTGTGAAAAAATCGGAATTTTGCGCATTTAAGTTATTTTTGTGGCAATTATGTAAGCATTGTGGTAGGAGTTTATATAGATTAATAATTGCGCATTAACGGTATGATACTTATATTTTATTATTATATACGTTGAAGTGTGTGTTGAAACTTGAGTGAGTTAAGAGGAGGATTGGTTATGGCCTTCGGTGATTCTGGATACAATGGATATAGTAATCTTGGGAACAACAGACTCACTCATGCAAAGCGCATGTCTATCGACCGCAGGTCTGAACTAGACGATCGAAGGGAAGTTTATACTATCGACTATTTTTCGAAAAATAATATTGAAAGAAGAAAAGGAGTCAACGATAGAAGGCAGAAATTGACTGAACGCAGAGCAGGTTGGGTTCGTGTCTCTCGATGGAGCAGCGTCTATGTCGGATAAATATCAAGACCTCATCAATAAACTCAGTAATAATGAACCTGTATCACCACCTGAAAATTTTACCGGGAATGTAATGCAAAGGGTCGGAGAAATTTATCAGAATGAGTCTCAAAAAAGAGTAGGTATTAAGCCTGGCTTTAACAGATTTATTCATACAAAACGCATTTCGCTCGACCGCCGAATTGAATTAGATGACCGCAGGAAAATATATTCAATAGACTATTTCTCAATAAATGATGTTGAAAGAAGAAAAGGATCCCATGAAAGGAGGCGGAAACTTCTTGAGCGTAGAAACGGATGGATTCGGGTCTCGCAGTGGAGCAGTGTTCATGTAGGGTAAATATAATCAGCAAAATTTGTATTGTATTACGGTTTATGTCAATTTTGACATAAACCGTTTTTTTATGCGTTATAAGATCCGGAAGTTACATCACCACCAGACCCAGACCAGTCGGTGTGAAAAAACTGGCCGCGCGGCTTATCTACACGTTCATATGTATGTGCCCCAAAATAATCCCGCTGTGCCTGGAGCAGGTTGGCGGGTAACCGTTCCCTGCGAAAGCCGTCGTAAAATACCAGCGCACTGGACATCGCCGGCAGCGGAATTCCCATTTCAGTTGCCTTTGCAACAACACGCCTCCAGGATGCTTGGGAATTTTTCATCTGCTCAGCAAAATATGGAGAGAGCAGGAGATTGGACAGATCCGGGTTATCATGAAATGCTTCCTTAATTTTATCAAGAAATGCTGCTCGAATTATACATCCTCCTCTCCACATCAGGGCAATACCCCCGTAGTTGAGGTTCCAGTTGTAAGACGTCGATGCTGTTTTAAACAGCATATATCCTTGTGCGTATGAAATGATTTTAGATGCATACAGTGCCTGCTGTATATCGTTGATAAAGGCATCTCTTTCACCATGGAAAGATGATTCAGGGCCGGCAAGTATGCTTGAGGCTGTTGCTCTTTCTTCTTTGAGCGCAGAGAGAAATCGCGCAAATACTGCTTCGCCTATCAGGGTGAGGGGTATGCCTTCTTCCATTGCAGAGTTGGCTGTCCACTTTCCTGTTCCCTTTTGTCCGGCTGTATCAAGAATGCTGTCTACCAATGGTACATTATTCTCATCATTAATAGCCAGTATTTCGCTGGTAATTTCAATAAGGTATGAATCAAGCTTTCCCTTGTTCCAATCTCTGAATATGGTGCTCATCTCGGATGGGGACAGGCCAATGGATCTCATAAGGTCATATGCCTCACAGATGAGCTGCATATCGCCATACTCTATACCGTTATGGACCATTTTTACGAAGTGACCTGCGCCGCTTTCCCCGACCCAATCACAGCATGGGGTTCCGTCTGCAACTTTTGCCGCAATGTTTTGAAGGATATCTTTAATATAAGGCCATGCAGGAGATGACCCCCCTGGCATGATAGATGGACCGAGACGGGCTCCCTCCTCACCTCCTGAAATACCGCACCCGATAAAATGCAGCCCTTTTTCTTCCAGTTCTTTAGACCATCGCATGGAGTCCTTAAAGTAAGAGTTGCCCCCATCTATGATTATATCGCTTTGGTCAAGGAAAGGTATAAGCTGATTAACTATCGCATCAACAGCCTTGCCGGCTTTTACCATGAGCATTATGCGGCGGGGGGATTCAAGAGAATCGACAAGCTGTTCAATTGAATACGAAGCTATTACCTTTGTTTCTTTTGCAGGACCATTAATGAAGTCATCGGTTTTCGCAGATGTGCGATTGTATACCGAGACGCTATAACCATGATCATTCATGTTCAGGACCAGGTTCTGTCCCATTACACCCAGTCCGATGAAACCGATATCTGCTTTTTGGGTCATTTCGTATTCTCCTAAATGGAGTTTTGATGAAGAAACATTTGTGCCGCAGATTACAGGATGAGAAAAATAATGATGGATACAGTCTGCTATGGCAGCAAATGCAGGTAGTGATAATGTTAACTGGGCAGAATAAGAGGTATTCTGCCGGAAACGTTGAATTTAATACGAGAAGAGATGTTGAAAAGGAACCTAATCCTGGATCATGTTACGGATTTCCTGAGCTTTGTCCATGTCCCCCTTCTCTTCATATATTTTTATAAGTTCTTTTAAAGCACGATAGTGAGCAGGAACTTTATTGAGAATTTCATGACAGGCAGCTTCTGCTTCACCGAAATTACCTTTATTACTGTGAATCTTTGAAACTCCTAATAAAGCATATACATCAAACCCGACATCCAGGCTTTTTTGATACATGACAAGTGCCTCATCGGGTCTGCCGGCGTTATAATGTGCGTCTCCAACCCTGGACAGGACCACCTGATTGCTCGGTTCTTTTTCAAGTAGTCTATTCCACCATTCCACCGCAAGATCATAATTTTTTAACCAGCGTTGACAATCCCCCATGCCGTATAGGGCAAAAGTGTTGCCCGGCTCGTATTCTGCAGCTTTTTTATAATGCTCTGATGCTTCTGTATAATCTTTTCGGCGACGATAAATATTTCCCACCATTGTTTGGATTGCAACATAACTCTCATCGAGCGCGAGCAGCTTTTCAAAATAGGTTAGGGCTTTTTTGTCGTTTCCAAGTTTGTAATAGAGGTTGCCGATTCCAGCCAGGGTATATTTGTCAGTTTCATTTATGACAAGTGCTTTCAGATAAAAGCTTTCGGACATTGGAAAATCGCCCATTTTTTTATAGGCATCCGCGAGTCGGGTCAACATGTGTATATCTTTCTGATTATTTTCCAGGTAACGGGCCCAGAAGGGAATAGCTTTTTCTGGTTGCTGCAGACCTCGATAAGAGTCTCCAGTACCTCTCAGTGCAAATATGTTGTCAGGGTCGTTTTCGAGAATTTTTCCGTAGTAATTAATGGCCTTGTCGAACTTCTTCTGCTCACGGTAAAGGTCACCCAAGCCCACCAATATGTAAGGATTATTGTCATCGAGTTCGAGCGCTTCCAGAAAGACTGTTTCTGCCTCCTGAAGACGCTTTGCTCTTAATAATTCTCTGCCTTGTTTTGATAACTTGATTACAGATTTTGAAGAGTTAGGCATACTGATTAAGCTCCGGTTTTTCTTTCTAATCGTTTAATTTGTAATTATTTTTGCTGAAAAAAATATGAGGGAATGTATTTTTCAACAAATAACACTTTAATTATACACTTTCATATTATTTTTTCGGATATATTAATGCAAATGTTTATCATAATTCATCGTTTGTATAAACAATACTGATTATTCTTTTATTATAAGTATGAAACGACAAATAATCCTGACAAAAACATATTAATATCATTATGTAATTCTGTCTGTTTTATATAGCAACAATTTTGTTGATATACAGTGAGGATTTCTGGCTGCCTTATTTCTAAAATTTTACTTTAATTTCGTTTATCAGTATACAAAAAAAGGTGTTTGAAATTCGAAGACGTAATGAATCGGACAGGCACCGTACCATTCAGGGGGTGCAAAGTGCGGCGTATTCTTCTGACACTTGTTATTATTTTAGTTCTCAGCGCATGTGAGAGGCAGGAACAGTCAGGCGCGGAGGACAATGCTGTTGTTATTAATGCCTGGTTTCATTCAGGCCGCGAAGGCGAACGTCGGGTTATCATTAACCAGGTTGAGCAGTTCAACTCAATTCAACATGCAATACATGTTAAACTTACCATACTCCCGGAGGGTTCGTATAATTCTCAGGTTCAGGCTGCAGCACTTGCCGGGGACTTGCCCGACATTCTGGAGTTTGACGGTCCTTATCTCTATAATTATATTTGGCAGGGGCATTTGATTCCACTTGATAAATATGTTTCACGGAATCTACGAGCCGACCTGCTTCCCACCATCCTCGAACAGGGTACGTTTGAAGGGCACCTGTATAGTATTGGGACTTTCGATTCCGGTCTTGGCTTGTATGCCAGCAGAAGTGATCTAGAGAAAGCTATGCTGCGCATACCAAATGGGCCGGGTGATGCCTGGAGTGTTGAGGAGTTTGACAAGGTACTTGCTTCCCTTGCCAAAAACGACCCTGACGGAGCAGTGCTTGACTTGAAGGTCAATTACAGGGGGGAGTGGTATACATATGCCTTTTCTCCAATCATACAGTCGGCCGGAGCTGACCTGATTGACCGGAAAGATTACCAGGCATCGAGTGGGTTTCTGAATTCTCCTTCTGCAATATATGCTTTTCAGCAAGTACAGTCATGGTTTAAACATGGGTATGTTGAAGCTAATGTGGATGATTCCGCTTTTATATTAGGAAGAACAGCCCTGTCATGGGTCGGCCATTGGGAATATCCTCGTTATGTTGAGTCATTGGGAGACAACCTTGTAGTGTTGCCGCTCCCGGACTTCGGCTATGGTGCTAGAAGTGGTCAAGGGTCCTGGAATTGGGGAATTACAAAAAACAGCCGCCACCCAGAACAGGCATATCAATTTCTAGAGTTTATTCTACAGCCTGACCAGGTTCTTGCCATGGCCAGTGCGAACGGAGCTGTACCAGCAAGGCGCAGTGTTGTTATCCGTTCACCACTGTACAAGGCTGGTGGACCATTGGAACTTTTCAGCAATCAGCTTCTCTCAGGTTTTACGGTTCCGAGACCGAGGACACCAGGATATCCCGTTATCTCATCGGTCTTCCAGAAAGCCTTTGATAACATCCGCAACGGTTCTGACGTTAAAGATTCGTTGGATAAAGCCGCATTGGAAATCGATCAGGATATCAAGGACAATAACGGCTATTTGATGATCGATTAATCATGAAAAATACAGGATTGGGGTGTTTATTGTATGAATACCGGTAGACAACACGAAAGGCTCGCAGCGTGGTTTATGGTGATCCCGGCGCTGGCAGGGCTTGCAGTATTTGTAGCGCTACCGTTATTTGTTGCACTTGGTTTCTCATTCACAAATATGCGTATGGGATCTCCCTTACCTCTGGTCTTTAAAGGATTGGAACAATATGGCAGGATTTTAGCCGATGAGGCATTTCAGCGTGCATTCATTAATAATACCATTTTTGCTCTGGTTGTTGTCCCTCTCCAAACCTCACTTGCCTTGTTTTTGGCACTTCTGTTGAACCAGAAACTGAAAGGTTCTGCTTTTTTCAGAACTCTTTTCTTTATGCCGGTAGTGTTTCCGATGTCACTGGTCTCTGTTGTCTGGGCTCTTATATACATTCCTGATCCTGCGGGGTTGATGAATACATTCCTGTATGGACTTTCTTTTGGTTCCTGGCAGGCCAGGGATTTTCTGCACGACCCTTTATTGGCCCTTCCGGCTATTATTCTACTTTCCATCTGGCAGGGATGTGGTTTCCAAATGGTGATAATACTGGCTGGACTGCAGGCAGTTCCAGAGCAACTTTATGAAGCGGCCTCAATCGATGGTGCCGGAAGGGGGCAGCAATTTCTAAATGTAACGCTGCCGCAAATTCGAAACACTCTCATTTTTGTGGCGCTGATAACGACTGTTCTTTCTTTTCGCCTTTTCGATCAGGTACAGATACTTACGCGCGGTGGTCCGGGCAACGCAACAACCACAGTGATGTATGAAATGGTACAAACTGTTTTCGAGCGGCAGCAGATAGGGCGTGCCTCTGCAATAACAGTTGTGTTTTTTCTGATTGTTCTTCTTATTACCCTGGCACAGAATCGTCTGGTAAAACAAAAACGTGAAATTAAGTGATGAGGTTAGTGGTCTGGTGAAACAGGCAATTATCCAAGTTGATAAAATAAAGATAATGGCATGAAAATACTAAGTAAACCGGCAATATATTTATTATTGATCTTCTTATCCATGATTTTTATTGTGCCAATAATTTTTATGATTATTGGCAGCCTGAAGCCTGATGACCTTGTTCTTGCAGAAATGGGAACTGTAAGAGCTTTTATCCCGGATTCGATTTCTTTGGAAAACTACGGGGACGTTTACAGGCGAGTTGCATTCGGCAGATTTATGCTGAACTCCCTGTTTATCACAGGAACAATTTGTGCCTTAGGACTGTGTGTCAATTCAATAGCAGCATATTCCTTTGCTCGCTTAAGCTGGGCCGGGCGCAACATTATGTTGCTCGCGGTACTGGCAATGATGGTATTGCCGATTGAGTCAATCGCGGTGCCACTTTTTTTTCTTGTCACCAAATGGGGCTGGCGTGATACGTACCTGGTTCAGATCATCCCCTTTATTGCTAATGCTTTTTCCATTTATCTCTTTTATACATATTTCATAAGTATGCCGCGGGAACTTGAAGATGCTTCACGTATTGACGGTGCCGGCCCGTTTCGAATTTTTCTGCAAATAATAGTACCGAACGCAAAACCTGTTTTCGCATCAGTTGCCATACTCACATTTCTGACACAGTGGGGGGCTTACATATGGCCCCTTATGGTTACTTCCGGTGAAGATGTAAGGCCTCTGCCGCTGGCCATCGCCTCATTTTACACTCTACCACCACTGAAGTGGGGAGATATCATGGCCTTTGGTGTCATGATGATTGCGCCCATTTTGTTGGTGTTTCTCATATTCCAACAATGGTTTGTTCGTGGTGTGGCCTCGGCCGGGGTAAAGGGGTAGCCGGCATATTTTATGAGCATTTTTAAAATGTATTATGTAATGAATTTTATGTGTAATTAAGCTTTTCATTGTGAGGAATATCATTGTTACAGTTTTTGTCATTTTGCATAAAAAGTTTTTCAATACTACTCACCCTTCGGGCCAGTCGATAAATCCGAATAGTCTTCAGCATAAGGAGTTTCCCATATCTTAGTATAGTGAAACGCCTTATTCTTTGCCTATCCAGCAACTCGATTGGTAATAAATGCAGGACGCATGGCTGATATCCAGTTTAACAATGTAAACAAAATATTTGAAGACGGTACCCACGCTGTCCGAGACCTTTCTCTTGTGGTTTCAGAAGGAGAACTGCTTGTGATTGTCGGGCCGTCAGGTTGCGGCAAATCAACAGTTTTACGAATGGTGGCGGGACTCGAAGATATTACAGGCGGCACAATCGTCATTGGTGGAAAAACAGTTAATAATTTGCAGCCGCAGCAACGCAACGTTGCCATGGTTTTTCAGAATTATGCTCTTTATCCACACATGACAGTCAGGAAAAATATTGCATTTCCGCTGAAAATGATGCGTCTTTCCAAGAAGGAGCAGAATCTGCGAGTTGAAGAAACAGCAGATTTGCTTGGATTGACATCATTACTGTCTCGTATGCCCAAAAGCCTCTCCGGTGGTCAGAAGCAGCGCGTAGCCATGGGCCGTGCCCTGGTTCGGGACCCCAAGGTCCTTCTTCTTGATGAACCCTTATCAAATCTAGATGCTAAACTGCGGCTGCAGATTCGTAATGAGATTGCAGCTCTGCAGCGTAGATTAGGCAGGACTACACTTTATGTTACACATGACCAGGTTGAAGCAATGACACTTGGTGATCGGGTTGTTGTCCTCGCGGATGGGTTTCTCCAGCAGGTAGATCCTCCGAAAGAATTATATGAGAGTCCGGCCAATATTTTTGTCGCAGGATTTATTGGAAACCCCGGAATGAATATATTCCCGACAGTCCTTCACATGAATGATCGTGGCCGGCTGGAGATGAAATTCGGAGCAGACGATATTGAGTTGTACGATAAAGCTGTTGACAGATTTTCAGGTCTAGCCAACTATGAGGATGCCCAAATTATTGCCGGGATTCGGCCGGAGTCATTTGTGTCTTCAAGTCAAAATACTTCTGGAAATAAAGTGTCCGTTCTGGTGACCGGGGTGGAAACTCTTGGCCATGAAAATATAGTTTACTTCAGATTGTCTGATTCAGAAGAGCAAATTACTGGCAAACCCTTTAATGAAGAAATGACAACCGGAAAGTTGTATACAATGCGGTTGGAATCAACCCAGCACGTTGAAGCAGGTTCCAAAATGGATATAGACTTTGATACTGAAGCACTCTACTTCTTCTCGCGGGATGGTAAAGCGATAGCTAAGGCAAAATAACTTTAAATCGTAGATACATATACATCATTGAAGACTACTATCCGGCATCTTTATGATATATGACTGATACAGCTTATATTTACTGAGTTCTGATAAAGTCCAGCATCAATTTGATGACTTCCTCTTTGTACTCGCCGGCGAGTAACTCCTGGGCGTGATCAGAGCCACCAAACTCTTTGTAAATCCTTGGTTTGGCTGAATCCATACAGAGATTATATACTTCCGCCGAAGAGGCTATCATATCGTCTTCCGAAACGATAAAGAGTTTTCTGATGTAACTATGTTTTATTGGAAATCCACCGGCAGGTGCCAGGAGGATCGCACTGTCTACCAATTGGTCTACATCGCCTTGCAAGGCGTTAAGAGTCCCTATGCCACCCATGCTTGCCCCAACAACAGTAATTTTTTCAATGCCCTTTTTTTTCAGAAAATGAATGGCATTTAATATGTCTTTTTCGTTCCCGGTGTTTAATGGCAGGGACGATAATTTTTGTTTCTGGAAATGCTCTGCAAGTGCGTACCAGCTTTTCTTGTTATATCTCGATCCCGGGGCAAAAATTACAGCTCGTCCACTTTTACCCTCAAAGAAAGAAGCGTCGGTTTCCACACCGTCGGCAGATTTGATTACAACCTCTTCAAATTCAGCTGTCAGGAGTTCTTCTTTTGCAGTAGTACCTGCAGCAAAACCGGTAATGAGCGAAAAAATCAATATCACAATTAACAAGCATGTTTTTTTCATATTTTTTCCTTTTTTATTTGGGTTATCAAAATTGATTTTCATTTTTCAGGATCCAAACCTGATATATTGCGATCAACTGTGTTTGTGTGCGATCTTTCCAAACATCATCACCAGGCCTGCACCAAGCGCATAAATAGACTCAATGCTCAAGTGGTTTTCAGCAGTTGAGTCGAAAAAGATGTTGAGCTCTGAATCCAGGTCATCTTCCGGCTTCCAATAGCATATCTGGATGGGGACTTTGGGAAGCGGGTAGAGAACGACAGACATATCGGAAGCAAAATCGTTGTTGGATTTTTCGCCGCTGAACATACTTATAAGATCTTCAAAGAGGTCTGTATGTTTGTCGGCAAGTTGTTTTAAGGGTTTTTCACAGCGCTGTCCGAAAAGAGGACTCATGGGAGCGCCGTTTTTGAGTTCCCTCAAATGGACCCACTGACCAGATATGTCTCCTCCCTTGCACTGTATTACATAACTGAGCAGGGGTATTGTGAGCCCAGCATGTGTGTGGCAAATGGATGATATCGTGCCGTCCTGCTCCACCAGAAAATCTTTACCTAGGCACTTTATAACCAGTTTCTCATCAGCAAGGTTGGCGCCCAATCTTTGGGCAGAAGAGGTAAAATCTATAGAGGGTATTTTACTCTTTAGTGTCTTAAGATGTTCCTCACGTTTCTGGTCGAAAGACTCCCGAGTGTCAACTTTTTGGTCATTATTTTTAGTGGAACCTCTCTCAAGATAAGGACAGTCGGAGAGTTTTTTGTCGCCTTTAATTACCGCAGCTGAAAAAGCCAGACAGGTAGGCACATGACACTGGCCGCAATTCGTCTGGGGAAGAAGTTTATAAACCTCTAGAGGATTCTTAAGTTGGGGCATTGTTGGGAAACACAGATTTCATTTACAATTTAACAATCTACTCAGCCATTAATTTTTCAACTTCCGGCTTAATTTTCGAAAATTCTTCTTCGGCAATTTTTATACTTTTTTCCTGGAGTTTTCCCGCGTAGTTATTGTTGAAAATTAAAACCGATTCCTGCATAAGTTTCGGGCTGTTAGAAACAAACTTCCGGCCCAGAGAACTGTCGAAAAACTTTGAGATGTCCTCGATCTCATTTGTGCCAAAATGTTTTGAATATACAGGTATGTATACATTTTCAACCAGTTCGTTAAAAGGCATTTCAGATTTCATATAGGATGAAATTCTTTCTAAATAGCTGCTCATGGCGTTGTCCATAATTTTTACAAAGGACTCTTTTTGTTCCGGACGTATTTCTTCTAAATTAGCTATATTCTGTTTAATAGCAGCACCAAACCCTTGTTTGAATTGACTGAGTATTATGGAAAGCATCTGGTTATACTGGTTTTCAGCACCGGTAACCTCGAAAAATTTTTCATAAATTACCCTATCGTCCTTGCTGATTTCTGCTATGGCATTGGTATGAAACAACATACAGGCACTTAATATAACGGAAGATATGCATGTATTTAATTTTGTCTTGGTCATCTGTTTCCCCTTTTTGCTGGAATATTTATTACTTTATTATCTTGAAGTTAGGATCACCCACTATACGATTTGCTCAACCATTCATCAAGCGTTATAAAGGCCAGTTGAAAATGGAATTCATCACACGGCTTCATAGGCTTCCCACCGATCGTTTTAAAAAGGCCGAAATTTATATATATTAACGATAATACAGTACATTTTTATTATAATAAGTATCCTAGTTTGTGTTTCTAGTTGTTTTTGTTGGTTATTAGCTGGTTTTCAAGGCAGAACTTTAAGGTGGAGATGGTGCACAGGAAAGCCGTCAGAAGTAATCCCATCGGGATTGCTCAGGATAAAATGACAACCATAAACACGGAAGCCACCCCAAAAACAATTAAATAAAATGCAAAAAAATGGTTCTAGCATTCTATATTGTCCGTCCCCGTAAAATAAGAGATATGTTTTACACGACCAACTCTTAATGTGTTGAACTCATCAGAGGTTAAGCTAATCATCTGAGACTGAAGGCTACAATGATTTTTATTTTCTTAATGTTCGGCAGATTTCGAGAGCAATATCAGAAAGTGGTGCGATGATGTCGGCAATGCCGGCATCAACAGCTTCCTTTGGCATACCGTATGCTATAGACGTAGATTCATCCTGGGCAATAATCAATGCGCCCTTGCTTTTCAATGCTTGTAGACCTTTTATCCCATCTCTCCCCATTCCGGTCATAATGACAGCAGTTGCGTTAGCGGCAAAATGGCTGGCTACTGAATTGAAAAGGCAGTCTATGGAAGGGCTGCTATTATTTCCGAAAGCTTCATCTGTAATGCGGATGCGTTTTGTTCCGGTAACCTTCATTTGGTAGCCTCCTGGTGCGATAAATACCGTATTAGGGCGGAGGAATTCATCGTCTTCAGCTTCCTTCACAGTAAGCAGGCATTTATCGTTCAGGCTTTGGGCAAGGTTTTTTGTAAAACCAGGAAGCATATGCTGGGCAACCAGTATGGGAACTCCTATATCCGAAGGGAGAAGGGGCAGCATTTCCGTCAATGCTTTTGGACCACCTAATGAAATACCTATAGCTACGATATGAGAATTTCCTCGACTGGCACAGTCTACAGTTTTTCCACCCGGTTCACTTTCAGTTGTCTTTGGAAGGTTTAGATCTGTATGGCCGACAGAAATAGAGCTTATTTTATTCTGAAGCAGTTCATGGGCTTCAGAATAAGTTTTGGCCCATATGGCTTCATTATCCATTCGGGATTCAATCATTTTTTTTACTGATCCTGTATAGTAGGTAGCCATTTGTACAGTTCCTTTAAGGCCAGATGCGAACGGTATTCACCGCGCATCCTCTTCGGAATTTTTTTACCGATTGGTGGAAAGAGGCCGAAATTGATATTTGAGGGTTGAAAACGTTTTGGTTCGGTTTCGGTAAGATGATGGAGAAGTGCCCCCAGTGCTGTGTTTGGCGGGGGTGTCTTTATTTCTTCCTCCTTGACCAGCAAGCTGGCGTTGATACCTGCCAGCATACCCATAGCTGTCGACTCCACATAGCCTTCAACACCGGAGAGCTGCCCTGCCAGGAAAATGTCAGGCCGTTTTTTTAACTGCAGGGAAGGGGCAAGGATCTCAGGGGCGCATATAAAGGTATTTCTATGTATGCTGCCAAGCCGAGTGAATTCGACCTTTGCAAGGCCAGGGATAGCACGGAAAACTCTTTTCTGTTCCGGATAGGCAAGTTTAGTCTGGAATCCCACCATGTTATAGTAATTTCCCTCCAAGTCTTCTTTTCTGAGTTGAACTACTGCATAAGGGTCTTTTCCCGTTCTCGGATCGGGCAGGCCAACTGGCTTCATGGGGCCGAAACGAAGGGTATCATCTCCACGATCAAGCATAACTTCGATTGGAAGGCAGCCTTCAAAGTATTTTTCCTCTTCAAAACTCTTCAATGGAACTTTTTCAGCATCCTTGAGCATGTTGATGAAATTATTATACTCTTCTTCATTCATGGGACAGTTAAGATAATCACCCGGACCTTCATCATAGCGTGAGGCCTGGTAAATAATATCCATATCAAGTGATTCAGCATCCAGTATTGGTGCAATGGCATCATAGAAAGCGAGATTGTCTTTGCCTGTCAGTTCTGTGAGCGACCGGGCAAGAGACGGCGATGTCAAAGGACCAGTGGCCACTATTATGGCGGGTGTTTCGGGGTTTGGTGTCGGTATTTGATTCACCTCTTCCCGGATGATCTCAATTGATTTATGGGCTTCTATTGTTTTGGTTATATAAGCTGCAAATTTTTCACGATCAACAGCCAGCGCTTTACCAGCCGGCACTCGGGTCTCGTAAGCTGCATTCATTATCAGCGAACCGGTGAGCCTCATCTCTTCCTTCAAAAGACCGACCGCTGAGTTTACATCATTGGAACGCATGGAATTGCTGCAAACCAGTTCGGCAAGCTGTGGTGAACTATGTGCCGGGCTATATGTGTATGGTTTCATTTCGTAGAGCTTAACTCTGTAGCCACGTTCAGCCGCCTGCCAGGAAGCCTCACATCCAGCCAGACCGCCGCCGATGATGGTTATTTGTGAAGTCATTGTATTTCTGGAAAAAAGCTTATTAGAAAGATTTCATTAAGGGTGAAAAGGTAACGGTTTGAAGTGTAACTGTACGATAAAATAAATAAATGGTCAAAAATTGTTAAAGGTTGAGTTCAGGTTGTAAATTATTCATTCACAAACCCATTTCCGGTGTTGCCCCGTTGCGTGAAGCGACATATGAACCTCTTTTATTGGCGCGTGCAAGGCAGTCTGAAGGCGGGTAATCGTTGATGTATCCTTCAATCAAAGCAGCAAAAAAAGCATCACCAGCTCCAACCGTATCAGCGATTGTTGCCGGGAACCCCGGGTGCTCATAATAGTTATCCTTATCCACGAGCCAGGCGCCATGTGCACCGGCTGTTACAACCAAGAGTTTCAGGTTGTAACGTTCGAGGATTGCCCGGGCTGCCTCTTTGGGGTTTTCAAAAGGAATGCTAAGCCAACCGGCAACTGTACAAATTTCATTGTCATTCATTTTGACGATATCTGAAATTTCAAGGGATTCTAAAACAAGCTCCTCTGTGGTGAATGGCGGACGCAGGTTAACATCGTAAAAACATAATTCCGCTTTCTGTCGCAGTGCATGAATAGCTTTCCTGCTTATCGCATTGCGTTGGGCCAGAGTACCGTAAACCAGGTGAAAACTTCCAGGACACTTTTCGGCTACCACTTGCAGAGCATCCAGGGTGTCTATGTTGTCCCATGCAGCTGGAGCCACAATGTCAAAGTGTGGTTCATTGTGTTCGTCTACAGTCACATTTACTCGTCCTGTGGGCAAAAGATTATCTATTTGAATACCTGCAGTAGAAAGGCCAAGGGTTTGTATATGTTCAACTGTGCTTTCTCCCAGGGCATCGGTGCCAACCCGGCTGATGAACATAACTTCCATATTGAGAGATTGAAGGTGATAAGCTACGTTAAGCGGCGCACCTCCCAGTATTTGTCTATCTGTAAAGATGTCCCATACTACTTCCCCGACAGATATTATCATATAAACTCCCAGTCTCTTATGAATTTTAATTTCATCTCAGGCTAACGGATTTTCTCGGCCCGCGCCTTAAAGATAAGATGGTAGAGAAGGTGACAGTACTGTGCCAGTCGGGATTTTGCCACGTTGGAGGTGGAAAATTTCCAAAAGCCGTATACTTTTGTGAGGCGGGTGAGCCTTTTGCAGTAAAGTTTCCAGGTAAAGTGATTTTGCGCCCTCTTGAGCCCAGCTTCCGAATATTTTTCCCAATGACTTGGGTTTTCACGGCAGGCAATAATAAATGAATTGATACTTTCAGTCATTGCATCATACTGAGTAGGATTAATTAGGAAACCACTTACACCGTCTTCTATAATTTCCTGGGGCCCTCCGAATTCTGTTGCAAATACTGGTAATCCACTGTGCATGGCTTCAAGAATAGTGAGTCCGAACGCCTCAAAAAGAGCGGGCTGCACAAATAAACCTTTTCTGTCTGCTACCACACGATAGGCTGCACCAGTATCTTTTTTTGAAAGAAATTTGCCGATCCACCTGATATGGCCATGCAGGTCGTAATTGTCTATGAGGGCGTGCATTTTGTTAATTTCTTCTTTCTCTTCCGTATCGCTGGACTGTTCGGGATTCAGCGTGCTTGCTATAATGATTATATTAGCTTGCTCACGAAGTTCCTGGTTCTGGGCATACGCCTCGACCAGACCCGTGAGGTTTTTTATGCGATCCAACCTAGCAATAGAAAAAATGGGAAAGCGCTCGGGATGTTCCAGAGTTCCGAAACAGTCCTCATCATCTCTGCTGTAAAGAAGTTCGGTCATCAATTCTTTTTGTTTCATGTCCCGGCGTTTGTTATCAGTAAAAGGAAAAAAGACCTCTTCATTAACTCCTGGAGGAATAACATTAAAACGCGGATGAAATAGATCAATTCCGTTACTGACCTTCATAAGACCGGGCATAGTGAAAAACTGGTAGGATTCATACTGACCGATAGCGTTTTCCGTGCCAATTATCTCCTGTCGTGTACTGGTTATTATAAAGTTTGTGAGATTCATGGATATAATATCGGCTATAAACTGTACAGAGAAATGATATTTATCTTCAAAATTCTGCCAGTATAAATCGCTAAAGAGGTATTTTGATTTCTCCAGGGCGTGAGCAATATTGCATTGGATGACATCCATGTTATTTGATAACCCGGTTGCCACCATGTTACCGTCTGAATAATTACCAACGATCAAGTCGGGCCGTCCTTCCAGTTCGTTCCTGATCTCTTTTTCGGCATCTATCGTGAACCTGTCAAGATATGGCCAGACCCTGAACCGTGATATCCAATGCGGGACAATATCACCATTCTCTTCTCTGAAAGGAACCCGCAGTATGTACGCATTTCTCGTACTGTTCACCTTTTCTAAACGTTGGCCCGAAGTTGTGCCCTCGCTCTCAGGAATCAGGCGGGTAACTATCAATACCTTGGGCTCGATATCAATGCCGGAGTGTTTGAAATCTTCAGTAATATAACTCTCCAGGGCTTTCGCCTGGTCTAGGATATAGACCACCTGTCCACCGGTATCCGGCCGCCCCAAAACATTTTTTTGCCCGAACCAGCCATGGGGTGAAACAAGTACAACCTTGGAAACCATTGGTATTCTTGAGAGGAACTCTTCAAGTGTGGATTCATTAGGCTGTTCCAGGGTATCCTGAAGGAGGTTTATTGTTTCAATAATTCTTTCGGCGTTATCTCCCCAGCCTTCAAGAAAGCCCATGCTGCGCAGCTTACTTTTAATTTTTTTCAGGTTTTCCGGGCAATCACATCGATCCAGAAAATCTACAGCATCTTCGAGAGCACTCTCAAGTTCATCCGTGTTCCGGATGATTTTGCCATCAAGAAGGAGCTGAACGCCGTGCAACTGGTGTAATTTTAAAAATTCATAAAGGGAGTTAGCCCACTCCTTAGGCTGCTGGGCCATCTTGGTGAACATGTATCTGTTCAGGTGCCTGATGCCATAGCCAATGGTATCGGGGTCTTTGAGGTTGGGTCCGTAATCGTAAAAGGGATCAAGATTCACTTCAAGACGGCTGGTATCCTCAGGTAGGTCGGGTTTTATTAGCTGTTCTTTGACGGTCAGGTATTTTGTTTTGGAAATCTGGAACAGGTCGGTTAAATCACGATCCAGTTTGTAAATCCTGCAGTTGGCCCTTCGATGACGATGCACTAGGATGAGGTGATCATTAAGAAGAAGTATTTCCTGTACTTTGCGCAGAAACCTTTTCCCGCTGGTCATGTTGCCAGCATCACTGTTTTCTTCAAGATATCGGTCGAAAGCGACAAGAATATCGTTTTGCAGGGCAATTGGATTGGGTGAAGAATCGTTCAAAGAGAAAAGGAAGTCCTGGAAAGGTTTAATTTCCTGATCATCTATAAAGCTTGCTAGAGTTTTTCTCATTTGGTTGTCCTATAATCTCTCGTTCGATATTCATGGAGGTATACTTATACTAATTATATGATGCATTAAAAACGTAACTTGAAATTTTAACTTAGGAAATTGTAATTTCTGATTCCGTCAATTATTCCTGCCGCGTATTCATTACCGCTAAAGAAAATATTGCGATGTCCCTTAAGTGCTTCAAGCTCTTTACTGAAATTGGCCACAACTACTCCGCGGGTGTCTCCGCGCAGCATATCGGTATCATTCCCAGAATCACCGCACACCATGATAGAGGAGATTGGTATTTCCCACTTATAGCTCAAGTAGCGAATGGCTTTGCCCTTTGAGGCCCGATATGGAAGGATGTCCAGGAACTGGCCGTGAGAGTAAATAAGGTGATAACGCAGTTTGTTTTCCTGCAGAATTTTGTGCACCTGGGCCAGCTGATCCGGATCATCTTCCATATAATAGCTGATTTTGAATTTTCTCTGTTTCTTACCTTCCTGTGGATTCAGGTAGGTAAGGTCGGACAAAACTTCCCTGATAATTTCGGGTCTCCATTTGTGGATAAGATGTTGCTGCCATCCCTTATCCGGTGATATGTCCGGCCCATAGTAAATTTCAGTTCCCACAGAACAGACCAGAATGTCGGGAACAGGTATGTGGTGCTTTTCCAAAACATGCAAAGTCATATCAAGACTTCGTCCCGTGGCAACTCCCCAGCAGACGATCATGTTGTTTTCTCGGAATATACTCAGAAGTTCATCGAGAGAGCTCTCGTCACCTACGAGGGTATTGTCTATATCAGATATCAGAAGGCGGTCAATACTTGTTAACCTGTGGCCGATTGCCATGGATTTCTTCCAGCCCTCCTCTCTATCCGCAGAAGGTAAATCCTGCTGTACTTTAATCATAAGTTTTGCAGCCTGTTCGCAGTGTGCGTTCCATGAGTAATGTTGCCTTACTCCATTAATTCCATTTTTTGAGTATTTCTCCCATAATTCTTTATCGACGAGAATTTTCCTGGTTGCTTTGGAAATTTCCTCAGGATTAGTAGGATCAATAAGGGTGCCGTTATTGCAATTTTCGATGATGTCTGCCGGCCCGCCTTCCCTCGTTGCGATGATTGGCAATCCACATGCAGCTGCTTCAATCAGTGTGAGGCCAAATGGTTCAATCAATGCAGGGTTAACAAATATACCACCACTATCTGCGCATAAACGATATAACTCAGGAACCTCGGTCGTGAAATCATGTTTCTTGGGTATGGCAAGTTTACCATAAAGGTCGTAACTGTCCATCTGCAGCAGCATTTTCGTGAGCACATCACGTTCGTTTTCCTCCATATCTTTTATGTCTTTTCGGATACCTGCAAAAATGGCCAGGTTGGCAATAGCTTGTAGTTCTTTGTCTTCGGCATATGCTGTGATAAGTCCGGATATGTTTTTTCTCTGATCCGGTCGGCAAAGGGCAAGAATAAAGGGTTTTTGGGGTTCAATCCAGAATCGATGCAGTTCCTGAAGAAGAGTTACACGGGTCTGTCTGGCATTCTCGGTCTCGAAATTGGGATCAAGCTTATAATTATAATAAGGATAGAATATCTCCAGATCGATACCGGGAGGGATTATAGAATAGCTGCCTGCCTCAAAACTTTCATACAAAGAATATTGATTAATAATCTCATGGCGGGTGCTGGTGATGATGAGATCGGCAGCTTTTATTATCCTTTCTTCAACACTGATGCGGTTGTCGATTTTGTAGCGTCTGCTGATCTCTTCCGGGCTGGAGCCTTCTTTCAAAAGCTTCATTTTTTTATGACGGCCCATTGAGTGGCCGGTAAAAATGAAAGGTAAACTGAAAATGCTGGCAAGTTCTCTGGCGACATAGCCGCCGTCGGCATAATGGCCATGAAATATGTCTGGAGTCATGCCTTCAGACTTGATAAATTTCAAGGTCTTATCAATAAATTCTTCCAGATGAGGCCAGAGAAGTTCTTTTCTGATATATTTTCTGCCGCCGCATTGCAGGCGAACTATACGTACGTTATCTGAAAGAGGTTCGATCTCATTGGAATAGTCTGAAGAGACGACTTTATCATGTATGAGCCGGGTAAAAAGATCAACCTTGGCAACTTCAGGATGTTCACCCAATGATTTGGCAAGTTCCAGGACATATTTGATTTGCCCACCGGTGTCGGCGTCACGCCCAAGTTCCGGAGATATTCCTCTTATTAATCCATGGATACTGAAAAGCTGAATGTATAACCCATCATCAGGCATATGTACCTCTTTTTTAATTAGTAGAGAACATCAATACAGCTAGGTTCTATAAAACCACTTTTTCATATCATCAGCATTGAATGATTTAATAACAGGCCGGCCATGAGGACAATGAGAAAAAACGTTGCTTTCCTGCATCTGTTCCAGGAGGCTCTCAATTTCTTCAGGTTCAAGAGATCTGCCAGCTTTGATCGCCGCTTTGCATGCCATTGCTGAGAGTACTCCATCAAACCTGTTAGAAGTTGAAATATTTTGCCCAGAGGCTTCTTTTTCTGCCATTGAGAATTCTGCAAAAACACCAGCCATAAGTTCGTCGACCGTTAAATGAGCAAGAATTGCCGGGACGGATTTCACTACGTAGCTACCGTCACCAAAATCATCTATTCTAAAGCCAAGTAGAGTAATAAGTTCCTCATATTTCTCAAGTATTCTGGCCTGGGAAGGATTAAATTCGAGAACTTTTGGGAAGAGTAATGCCTGGCTGGGGACATTTTTTTCGCTGAACTGCTTCTTGAGGTTTTCAAAAATAATTCGTTCATGTGCAGCATGCTGATCGATAACAACAAAGGATGACTCCGGAGTTCCTTTTGATTCACAAAGTATATACAAATCGAAGACCTGACCGATCGGGTTTAGAGATTGTATCACTTCAGGGCGCTGTTCTTGACCATATTCCGATGGAGAGGTTTCTCCTGTAATCGTCTCGGGAACAGAATGGTCTGCATTAGCTGAAGGAGAAGTATTGTGGCCTTGTGGGATGTCATTTATAAAAGGAGTTTCCGTTGTCGGCACATTTGTACCGTGGCTGGGATTGCGGCGAGATGTAAATGGTTTAGGATAAGATTTTGAACCTTTACTCCTAGCAAGCGGGAGACCTTGCTGACCCCAGTTATTGCCAGTAAAGGTATTTTGTTCAGCACCTTTGATCTGATTGTTTTCAGAAATTTGGGAATCCGGAGCACCGAATACAGAAAATTTCAGATACTCCTGGTGCTGTTCAATAGCGTTTCTTACACTGGAAACAACAAGTTGGTGTATTGCATTAGCTTTGTGAAAACGAATTTCCTGTTTAGTAGGATGTACGTTTACATCAACAGAATCAGGCGGCAAAGAAATGAAAAGAACTCCTGAAGGTGATGTGCCTTTCATAAGAAAATTTGCCAGCCCTTCTTTGACTGCGTGGATTACCATTCTGTCGCGGATGGCTCTGCCGTTAACAAACATACGTAGTTTTGCTGAGGTTGCAGCCAATTCACCTGGGAGTAAAAGATACCCTGAAATTTTAACGTGGTCAGAGCCGTTACTTGTTCCGGTGTTTCCCTCTACAGGAATAAGCCGTGCAGTAATGTTCCCGAAAATTTTTCTTGTCCGTGTCTCCAGGGTGTCTGTTTGTGCCGGCAGATTTATTACAGTTCTATTGTTTACTTCGTAAGTCATACCAAGGTAATAATTTGCCAGTGCGTAGTTTTTTATTGTCTCTTCAATGTGATAGAGCTCAGTACGATTCGATTTAAGAAACTTTTTTCGCGCTGGTACATTTCCGAAAAGATTACGGACTTCCATAACAGTGCCTTTGCCGCACCCTGTTTCATGAACTTTCATAACCTTGCCGTATTTTACAACAACACAGGTGCCAAGATCTGAAGCTTCTGTTCTGGATGTGATAGTGAGCTGAGAAACAGAGGCTATACTGGGAATTGCCTCGCCCCTGAAACCCAGGGTGCTGATTGAGGTAAGCTGTCGGTCATCATCTGTATCGCTGAGCTTGCTGGTCGCATGACGTTCCAGGCAGAGAAGTACATCGTCTGCATCCATACCGGCCCCGTCGTCAATAACTCTGACAAGGCGCGTTCCTCCGCCTTCAACCTGAATGGATATCTGCTCGGAACCTGCGTCGATGGAATTTTCAAGGAATTCCTTAACAACGGATGCAGGCCGTTCAATTACCTCTCCAGCGGCGATCTGGTTTGCAAGATGTTCAGAGAGAATTTTTATTTTCGACAAAATGATTCCGATATTTATTTGTTATTCTTTAAACAGTTAAGACCTGTTAATTATACCGTCACCAGGCTTGTTGGAAAAAAATAATAACAGACAGAGCAAAAGTCTGCATCCAGATGCGAAAATTTTACGTATACATTCTTAGTATTATATATATTTTATACTTTAAAACAATATTGCCAGATTGGCGAATTAGCAATATATCCTTGAATATTGAAGTCTGTCAGGGTACAAACGATTAGGCAAATCATATTACTGTATTTTGGTATTATATGGAGCAAATGAGAATAATCCTGGGAAATACAATAAAGGGTAAATTGTTATTCATTCTTAAATGTATGTTTTTATGAATTTTCTAAGACATGCGAGCAAGGTAACTTCCTGTTAACTGACAAAGTTCTTCAACAATAAACCAGACTGTAATATCAAGTGAACATTTCTAGTTTACCATTATTAGCCAGACACCGATCTTCAAACAAAAGAGGCAGTTCCAGTTTCAGTGGCAAGAAGGCTAAAGTTTTTACACATAAACATTGCATCGGTTTTCTTTTTATTATCAGCTTTCTGCTCAGTATATTTGTCAGTAGCGTGCTCATTATTTTTGTAACTCTTGACGTTCCGAATATAAGCTCCTTGGACTGGTACCGACCCCCGGTTGCTTCCCGAATACTAGACAGCAACGGAAGTGAAGTTGATCGTGTTTTTTCTGAAAACCGTTCAGTAGTACCATTGAGCAGCATGCCGGAACTTCTCCCAAAAGCGTTTGTAGCAGCGGAGGATGACCGCTTTTACCAACATAGTGGAGTGGATTTCTGGTCTGTACTGCGAGCATTCGTTCATAATGTCAGGGTGGGGGAAAGGGCCCAAGGGGGCAGTACTATCACCCAGCAGGTCACCAGATCTCTTTTGTTGTCACGCAAGAAACTATACTCCCGTAAAATAAAGGAAGCCGTCTTTGCATACCGGTTAGATTCTGTACTTCAAAAAGATGAAATCCTGCACATTTACCTCAATCAGATTTATCTCGGGGAGGGCGCTTATGGTGTTGAAGCAGCGGCTCGGGCATATTTTGGTAAACACGTCGGGGAATTGAGCCTTGCCGAAATTTCACTTCTTGCCGGGCTCCCCAAGGCGCCAAGCAGGTATTCTCCTCTGAAAAATATTGAACTTGCAAGGAAAAGACAGGCCTATGTATTGAACAGAATGGCGGAAGAAGGATATATAACTCCCACTGCTGCTCGTAGGGCTTTTAATAAGAAGTTGGATCTAATAGATCACAGAAGGAAAGAAAACGGCTCCAAGTATTTTTCCCAATTAGTCCGCAACTATGTTTCGAGTAAATACGGGCGAGATATCCTTACCAACGGCGGCTTGGTTATTCACACGACTATGGATGAGGCTCTTCAGAGAGAGGCAGCCAAGTCAGTGAGTGGAGTAATCTCATGGCTTTTTCCCAAGAAACTTAAAAGGAAACCTGGTACGGATACTTTTGAGGCGCCCCAAGCGGGGCTGGTTTCCCTGGATATTAAAAACGGCAGTATAAAAGCTATAGTCGGAGGTGTGAGTTATGCCGACAGCCAGTTTGATCGAGCCGTACAGGCACGAAGGCAACCGGGTTCAGCATTTAAACCCATATTATATGCTGCGGCCCTGGAAAAAGGTTATACGCCTGCATCACTTGTGGTTGACTCGCCGATATCATTGAAAGGCAACGGTCGAAATAAACTTTGGGAGCCAAAGAATTTTGATGGTAAATTTCTCGGACCCACCACTGTTCGCACCGGCCTGATAGAGTCGCGTAATATTGTATCAATTAAACTGATGCAGGATGTAGGTACTTCATCTGTAATCAATTTGGCGCGAAAACTTGGCATTCAGTCTCCTTTAAAAAGTAATCTGTCCCTCGCACTGGGCTCATCGGAAGTATCGCTGCTCGAATTGACCTCCGCTTACTCTGCATTTGGGAATAACGGAAAATATACTACACCATATTTTATTGAAAAAATTGTGGACCGAGATGGAAATGTTCTTGAAATTAACGGTTCCAGGTCGGAGCAGGTTCTTGATAAACGAACCTCCTTTCAGATCACCTTAATGCTTCAGGGGGTCATTGAAAGTGGCACAGGCAGGTCTGCAAGAGGGCTACGTGTTCCTGCTGCAGGAAAGACAGGTACAACGGATGAAAACGTCGATGCCTGGTTTATTGGCTATACTCCTGACATAGTGACTGGAGTGTGGGTTGGCTACGACAGAAAAAAAACACTGGGAAGCGGTAACACCGGTGGAAAGATTGCGGCTCCAATATGGCTTGATTTTATGAGAAAAGCTACAGGAGGTTCTAAGGCACTTTCGTCTTTTACGGTACCGGTTACATGAAAATAAAGTGGAGTATGGAAGTAATTAGTTAATAATGAAAAAAAGAGGCCCTGCTTTAGTGGCAAGTATTGGACAGAGCATTATTATTCTCTACATAAAATGAAATGTATACATTAAGCCACACTTTTCATTAGTAATATTAACATGAAGCTTTAATCTATTGTACCTTGACAACCCCTATTAAACATTGTAAGCAAAACCAACCAGCTTTATTAAATAAGTTGAGGGCTTGATGACAAAGTAACCGCTTCATATATTTTCGGAGGAATGTCATGTCAAAACAGCAGGAAACCGGGGAGCGAAGAAAATTTAAGCGATTTCTTGTCAAATATGGCACTTTTTTTCTAGAAAACCCCAATTGTACCAGACCTGGAGAAATAACCGATATCAGCATGGGTGGTCTTTCATGTTGCCAACTAAATGATAAAGAGTGGAGCGACAGAGATTTTGTAGCCGGCAGATTATATAATAATGATGGTTTCAAGCTGGACAATGTTTTATTGCGTCCGGTTTCTGACCAGCAAATCGCCAGTAGTTCCTTAAATGTTCACCGCTACGGGATAGAGTTCGGTGAGCTGACATCCAACCAGAAGTCTCAGCTGGAGCAGTTTATCAGTGTTAATGCTCTTGATTGACCATAGAGTATAAGCCAATTCAATTCCGGAATTCAAAGTCCCCTAATACCAGTTTGATTTGCAGTTTAATGAATGTACCGGGAGGGTCCATTGGATACTGAAGATGTAGTATTTAAAGAAAAACGAAAGCATAAAAGGTACCTGGTAAAAGATCGGACATTTGTAGTGCTTGGTCCTGATGCCACGGAGTTATGCCATATTGTTGATATCAGCAAGGGCGGTCTTGCGTTTCGTTACTTTATTGAAAGCAAAAAACTTCTGGAAGAATACATGGAACTTGGCATACTGAGTGGTGATAATTTTTACCTGGAAAATATCAGTGTACGAAATATATCAGATAGAGAGTTTAAGAACGAATCATCTTCCAGTAAATTAATGATGAGAAAAAGGGGAATTCAATTCGGTCACCTCACACCTTTTCAGGAATCTCAGCTTGAGCATCTGCTTCGCAATAACACTTTGAGGGAGCCTTAAGGTTTCGGGACAACCTCTTATCTTCTTTTTCTTTCCCTGAAAACAATTCTTACCGGTATCTTATTCAAGCCCAGTCCTTCCCGGTAACGGTTCAATAGGTAGCGGTGATATGAGAAATGCACTCCTTTTGGAAAATTTGTCACAATGGCAAAAGTTGGTGGTTTCTTTCCTATCTGGGTTGTGTAGTACATTTTTATTCTTTTTCCTCGATGTATTGCTGGTGGGTGCGCTTCAACCGCCTCCTGCAGCAGCCGGTTAATCCGATTAGTTGCAAATGATTGACCGAATTGTTTGTATACATTTTCTACCTCGGGGAATATTTTATTAACTCCAGAGCCTTTGAGTGCCGAAACGGTGAGCACAGGGGCAAACCCTATGAAGGTGGTTGCTCTCTCGACCTCGGAAAGGATATGCTTCTGGCGTTTTTTATCTCCTTTAACAAGGTCCCATTTATTGACAATAAGGATACATGCACGCCCCTGATCCTGGCTATAACCGATTACTTTCGTGTCCTGTTCGGTGATCCCCTCATCAGCATCAATAAGAAGGAGAGCCACATCACAGCGTTCCAATGAAGCCAGGGCGCGAATGATACTGAATTTTTCCAATTTATTGGTGACTTTACCTTTCCGCCTGATACCGGCAGTATCAATCAACAGGTAATTTCTGTTTTTTCTTGTTAGCAATGTATCTACCGAATCACGTGTGGTTCCGGCAATTTCGGAGACAACCATTCTTTCCTCGCCCAGCATCCGGTTGATAAGTGAAGATTTGCCAACATTGGGTCTTCCGAAAAAAGCTATTCGTATGGTATCTGTTGGATATTGGGCAATGAGAGCTGTTTGACGCAAACTGGTGACAAGCGCATCCATCAAAGAGCTAAAACCGTAGCCATGTTCAGCAGCAACCGGCCAGAGCTTATCAACTCCCAATTCATAAAACTGCGGCAGCAGTGTTGCTTCAAGCTCAGGGCCGTCTATCTTATTTACAACATAGTATGTGGGCTTGTCTGTTTTACGTAGCAGGTCTGCTATTTCGAGATCTGCAGGTGTAACGCCTTCCCTGCCATCAAAAAGTGTAATAATAACATCTGCTTCTTGGATTGCCGCCATGGTTTGCTCAAGAATATGACCGACCATGGTATCGTCAGGCGAACTGTCTATGCCACCGGTATCGACAAGCATGAACTGCCGGGCTCCCCAAGTAACCCGTTCATACTGACGGTCCCTTGTGACGCCGGGAGTTGGATCAACTATGGCCTTACGTGACTTTGTGATCCTG
The DNA here is from genome assembly GCA_945787325.1 of uncultured Desulfobulbaceae bacterium. Classification (GTDB taxonomy): domain Bacteria; phylum Desulfobacterota; class Desulfobulbia; order Desulfobulbales; family BM004; genus CALZHP01. Next base: position 21,726 of record CALZHP010000010.1, on the reverse strand, counting down.
TTAAATAATGTCGATTTCCCGACATTGGGTCTGCCGATTAGGGCGACAATGGAGCAGGGCTGTTCTGTCTTGTTATCAGGGGAGGACATATCCAGTATTAAGTAAGTTATACTTGAGATTATAATACGTTGCTTATGCCCTTGGTATCTGTCATATAAGGCTGAGGCATTTTACGGAGAGCTTGCGAAGACAAGGATAGTCTTCTCCTGAAGGTTTTGCAAGAAGAGCATTTAGTGATATGACAGCAGGCTTGATATATGTTCTGAAATATATATTTTTCTTTACTTGGGAAAGAAATGCGAATGCGCCTATAATTTGCAGACTTCTTTGCAGGGACAGTGGATAATATCCCTGCAGAAAAGCTTCTTTATTAACACCATAAGATTCTAAAAGGTTAAGATACTGGTCGAACAATTCTTCACGTATTAAGTTGTCGAGCTCCGCGTAAGGGTCCAGCAGTAAAGAAGCAAGATCATATCCGAGGGGTCCTAACCTACCTCCCTGGAAATCAATAAACCTGACTCTATCGTCCTTAATCATCACATTTCTGGACTGAAAGTCACGGTGTAAAAAGTAGTCTGATGGTTGGGATGATGCGTTTCCGGCGAGTTTTTTAAACTCACTTGTCAATTCTGGTGAAAAGTCTCTCAGGCCTAGGTAGCCAATGCAGAAACTGTTCAAAAAGTAACCAGATTCCCTGGTAATCATAAGCTTACTGTCATACTTGGGAGTATCATGACACCAGTCGGTATTAAACTCTTCTCTCCCGGCGAACTGCATGTGGATGAGTTGAGTGATGGTTTCACTGTAAAACTGTCTGAGTTTTTCTTTATCGGTGTGCTTTACAGCAAGGTCTTGAAGGAGAGTATCTCCGAGGTCCTCAAAAACAAGGAGGCCGTCTGTTTCGTCAAAGTCAATAACCTGTGGAACAGGTACACCTTTATTGTAAAGGTGAATACCAATATTGAAAGAGGAAGAGGCTTCGGCTAGAGCCTTGTCTGGGGCTGAGGCCGAAGATGGGAAAACCGCCATCAATGAACTGTTGCCAAAGTTGATTCTGAAAAAAGAACGGTCTGACCCATCACCGGAGAGTCTGGTTATTTTGGAGTCTTTTCCTGGTAAGACTTTTCTTGCTTTGAGTCTGGTAAGGATAGCATGGGGTAATTCTTGTGAGGAGATGTCCATAAGTTATCCGGTAACTATAGTGTCCGAAAGTATAGAGCCTGGGGCAAGAGTTGCACCGTCCCAAACCACTACCCTTGTAAGTTCAGTCCCAGATCCTACATTGGCAAAGCTGCCGATGGATACCCAGTCATTCATTTCTACTTTGTCGCCTATTATCGCGTCTTTTGCAATATAATTTGGCCCTTCCATTGCGTCCTTCTTCAGAGATGGATACGCCGGTATTTTACCTTTCAACAAACCTTCATGCAGATGAAGATAATCTGAAGGGCTACCCATGTCGGTCCAGTATAAATTATTTAATACTAGACCCTGAACGGTTTCTCCTCTTCTGATCAAGGTCCGGTAACATTCAATAATGCTTGAGTAGATTTCTGGAGAGATTATTGTAAGGATCTCTGGGTTAATGACATGGATACCGGTAAAGGCAAGAAGGTTCAAGTTGTTGTTATTGCAGCCAAAATTTGTAATATGCTGATTTTCATTTATTGATACATTATTGTAGCGGGGGGAGTCGTGCAACACCAGAGAGACACAATGGTTGTCCCTCTGGTGACGGTAATAGATAACGGCATAATCGATATCGTGATAGATATCAGCATTTACAACAAGCACTGGTTCTTTACTGAAACTAGAAAAAGCTCTTCGAAGACCGCCACCGGTGCCAAGAATTACTTCCTCCTGCTGAAGAATGATACCCGAAATATCCTGTACAGTTTCAATAATTTGTTTACTGAGATGGTGTGTATTGATAACTATTTTATCAAATCCTGCCTTTTGAAGACACTCAATTGTTAAAAGAATAAGCGGTTGATTTAGAATGGGGAAAAGAGGTTTTGGGCGAATGTTTGAATAAGGTTGCAGCCTTGTACCCAGGCCTGCAGCGAGGATCATAGCCTGCATTGTAAAACCTGTAAGGGATTATTAGGTAGATTGTTATCTATCATAGAGCAAAAGAACCGTACCACACCGAAATACATTATCTATCAATGTGTTACTTTCAGGTTTTTTCCTTAATCCAACCTGTGTTTCAGTAAGCCAGACTGCCATCAGCAAGTTCTTCTATGCCGATAACAGTAATTTTTGCTTTATTTGCCGCAGTTATAAACTTTTCCCGGTCAAAGAGCAGTGCGTGTCCGGCTTCAACAGCAAGAACGCCGGCTTTGACCTCAGCCATACTGTCAAGGGTTGTCAACCCAACTGCTGGTAAGTCAAAACGCATGTCTTGGTTGGGTTTTTTTACTTTGATTACCACGGCTTTTTCCTTTCCTAGGGAACCTCCGCGCTTAATGGCAGCGTCGGTGCCTTCTATAGCCTCAACAGCGAGCACTGTCCGATTGCGAACTACAACGCACTGACCTATATCAAGAGCTCCTGTTTCTCTGGCAATTTTCCATCCGAACTTAATATCCTCCAACTGGTTAGAACTTGGTTTAGTCTTGGTGAGTATACCTTTAGGAAAGAGTATGTCTTCTAAATAGAGAGTTGATGCCGCCACAGTAATGCCTTCCTTCTCAAGTTCAGCGGCTACGGCCCGCAAAAGAGCATCATCCTGACGAGAATCAACCTTGTTCCAGAGAGAAAGGCCCTTCAAATCAGGACGGACATCTTTAAATATATTTGTTTTGCTGATAGTACCCAACAGGACAGCTTTTGTAACGCTCTCCTGCCTTAAATACTTTACAATCTTTCCCAATTGCCCAAGTTTAACCCAATAAAGAGAATCTGCCACTTCAGCAAGCTCAGGAGACGATTCTCCTTCGTGAGCAATAATCACAACCTGGCGCCCTGATTTTTGTACTTCACGGGCGAATAGTCGTGGAAATTGACCACCGCCGGCAATTATCCCAATTTTCTCAATTGATTCGAGTGAATTCAAGGCGTTACTTTTCCTGAAGTTCTGAGTGCAATCCTTAAATAGGAAGGTGAATAGAAGGTTTAATCTTTTTCATTAACAGTTCGTACAACTCCCTGTTTACTGGTACGGAAAAAAACAACCAGATGGTTTACGGCGTCACAGTCGGGTATTTCTCTTATGGTTTCGTCCAAAGCGTCTTTCAAGAGCTGTCCAGGAGTAAGGAATATTATCTTATAAGCTTTATCGAGTTTTTTTATGGTTTCCTTGTCGAATCCATGGCGACGAAGACCGACCTTATTGATTCCCGAAACACGCGTGTCGCGCCGAGTTCCGGAAACAATGATGAATGGCGGAACGTCCATACTGATTCCTGATACACCACCAATGTATGAGTGTGAGCCGATCCTGGAAAACTGGTGAACCGCGACAAGTCCACCGAGAATAGCATGATCATAAACATATACATGGCCGGCAAGGGTAGCACCGTTGGCCATGATAACATTGTTGCCGACATCACAGTCGTGGGCGATATGCACGTATCCCATAAGCAGGTTGTTGTTGCCGACGGTTGTTTCACTTCGGTCACCAGCAGTTCCCCTGTGAATGGAAACATATTCCCGGATCTGATTATTATTGCCGATGACAAGAGTGGAATCTTCTCCTTGGTATTTAAGATCCTGTGGAGGTGCTCCGATGGTGGCAAAAGGTCCAATGGTATTACCCGATCCGATAAAAGTCGGTCCAGTCACTACCGTATGGGATTTAATGATAGTATCTGCCCCGATACAGACACCTTTTTCTATAATGCTGTATGGACCGACTGAAACGGTAGGATCCAGCTCAGCAGATGGATCAATTACAGCAGTAGGGTGTATTGTCATGGTTTATTACCAATTTTTAATATTAGTTGGAGTGTTGAATTAAATAAATTTCAGCAGATGCTTCTGAGATTTAATTATGCGAAAGCGGCCATCAACACGGCTTCCGCGACAAGCGTATCTGCAACATAGGCTTTGCCGTCCATTTTCCAGATTTTGCCCTTATTTTTGAGGACTGCAAGTTTATATATGATCTGGTCACCAGGTACAACAGTTTGTCTGAAGCGTACCCCATCAATGCCAGCAAAATAGATCAGTTTATTGCCAACAATTTCTTCGTTGGTAATGTAAGCAAGCAGACCGCCAACCTGGGCCATTCCTTCAAGGATGAGGACTCCTGGCATGATGGGTTGCTCCGGGAAATGTCCCTGGAAAAAAGGTTCATTAGCAGAAACGTTTTTTAGCCCCACTATTGTTTTTCCATATTCCGCTTCAAGAATACGATCAACCAAAATCATGGGGTAACGATGAGGCAACAGCTTAAGAATTTCCTTTATTTCCAAAGGGTTCGGAAGTTCATTTCTGCTTTTGGTGTCGTTCATTCAATTCCTCCAGTTCAGCCCTGCAGGCGGTTGTCCATAATATTTATCATATTGTGGTCAGTGTTTTGGCAGACTTAATCTTTTTTTTGAAGATCAGCTATCTTTTTTCGTAATTCACGAACTTCCTGATAAAGTTCCGGCAGTTTGGCAAAAATAGTGCTTGATTTGAGCCAGTTTTTAAGCGGAATAGCAGGGTACCCTGAAATAATAGCACCTTTTTTATGGTTTCCGTGAACTCCAGCTTTAGCACCGGCCATAACACCGTCTTCCAGACGAACGTGCCCTTTTACACCTGCCTGTCCGCCAAGGACAACATTTCGTCCCAGAGAAGAACTGCCGGCGATGCCCACCTGTGCCACCAGCAGAGAGTTTTCTCCTACTTCAACGTTGTGAGCTATCTGAACAAGGTTATCGATTTTTACCCCTTGCCTGATCCAAGTTTTACCAAAGGTCCCCTTGTCGATACTAACATTGGCTCCGATTTCAACATCATCATCGATTTGTACAATACCCAAATGAGGCCTTTTTATATGATACCCTTTCTCATCAGTTGCATATCCAAAGCCGTCACTACCTATAACTGTTCCGCTGTGAATAGTGACCCTATTGCCTATGGAACAACCTTCAGCAACAGTTGCATTTGCATGTATCACGACATCACTGCCGATAACAACATTGTTGCCTATTACAACGCCAGGTTTCAGAGTTAAGCGTTCACCACAAGTAACATTATCGCCAATGACCACCATTGGACCTATAGAGACTTCATCGGGCATTTGACAGTTGGTGCCGATATGAGCTTTGTCACTAATTCCTTCTGCGATAAAAGGTTGATTCAAAAAGTGATTTTGGATAATGGCGGCTGCCAGATATGGATCATTAACCCGTATTGCAGGTTTGGGTGATTTTGAGACTGTTGAAGGAAGAATCACAGCTGATGCTCTGGTCGAGTTAATCTCCTTTGTGCCGTGAGCCTTGACTATAAATGTTATTTCACCCTGTTCAGCAGAATCAAGGTCAGCAAGCCCACTAATGACTAAATCCGCATCACCAAGAATTTCGCCATTTACAAGTTTTGCCAGTTCGGCAAGTTTCCTGTTTTTTGATTCCATAACCTGCTCAGGTTTCTATGAAATAATTATAGTTTAAAGTTTTGTTTGTGACAGAATCAGGTTAGGCGACAGAATAACCGTTTCGAATACGCAATTCAAGTTTCAAAAAATCGGCAAAATCAATGGATAAGGATTAGCTTATCAGTAAATTAAGAACTGCTTTCTCAGGCGATTGAATTGCTGCAGATCAAGCAGCCATTCTTCTTCAAGACCTTTAATGCTTCTATCGCCTTCGATTGCCTGCCTCAATGAAGAATCACCTATGATAAGATCCATTGGCAGCCGTTCATATTCATATTCATACGGCGGTTTTTTGTACTGAAAGGCAACAGGGTAAAGCTTCATGACTGCCTGGAGAAGAGAAATGGATAAAAAATAGGGCTTAAATATTTCTGCATCGGTTATGTGTATCTGGAACCCGTTGCATGGCTGTCCGGCCCACTTGTTGGACGTCGGTTCGAAAACTACAGACCGCAATACAAGTCCAGGGATATTCCCAACCAGGTCAGTAATTTCATCATGCTTGAAGAAAGGGGCACCAAACAGTTCAAAGGGAAGGGTGGTTCCGCGTCCTTCAGATATATTAGTTCCTTCCCAGACGACCTGGCCTGGATAGACGAGAGCTGTAGTGGGGGTAGGTATATTTGGAGATGGGAATACCCAGGGCAGCCCCGTATCTTCAAAAAGCATATCTCTCTGCCAGCCACTCATGGAAATTACTTCCAGGTCGGCACCGATATCTGTAGTTGTGTTTATGAACCTGGCCAGTTCACCTATTGTCAGACCATGCCGCATGGGAATCTGATACAGTCCAACAAAAGAACGGCAATCGTCTTTGAGAATATTTCCCTCGATATTGTCACCGCCAATAGGATTTGGCCGGTCCAGAACAACAACCTTTTTACTGAATTCAGCTGCTGCTTCCAGGCAATAAGCAAGCGTATAAATAAATGTATAAACTCTTGTCCCCACGTCCATAAGATCAACAAGCAGGACATCAAGTTGATCGAACATAAATTTGTCTGGCTTGCGCTGTTCTCCATACAGGCTGAAAATCTTGACACCGGTTGCACCGTCTGTCGAATGGGAGGATTCGATCATGTTGTCCTGCTTGTCGGAGAAGAAACCATGCTGCGGTGAAAAAAGACAGGAAAGCTGTCCGGGAAAATACTTGTAAACAAGGTCCTTGCTGTGCTTGAGATTTCGATCTGTTGAAGCTTGGTTGCATAACAAGCCAATCCTGGACCCCGCAAGCCATTCGGGGGGAGAAGCCACAAGTTGTTCAATTCCGAGCGAGACCATAGGCAAGTACTCGATGTTTCAAGCTACCAGAGCATTCTCATCCTGGTACCGTGTTTGTGAATATATTCCTTAATTTCCTTGACAGTATAGGTACCAAAATGAGTCATGGAGGCAATCAGCCCAGCATCAGCCCTTGCTTCGGCAAGTACCGCCCGTATATGTTCCGGTGTACCGGCCCCGCCTGATGCTATGACAGGGATATTAACAGCATCAGTAATCATCCGGGTAAGTGTCATCTCGTACCCCTCTTTAGTGCCATCAGCATCAATGGAGTTAAGGCAGATTTCGCCGGCACCAAGGCGTTCTGCTTCCCGGGCCCACCAAAGTGCGTCTATGCCCATATAGGTGCGCCCGCCGTTGATAACTATTTCATAACCGGAAGGTATTTTTTCAGATACATCGACTTTTTTGACATCCATACCTAGCACAATGCACTGACTGCCGAAAGCTATTGCGCCGTCGGCGATTATCTGTTTGTTTTTAACTGCAGCACTGTTGACACTCACTTTCTCGGCTCCTGCAAGCAGAACTCTTCGCATGTCTTCCACAGTACGGATGCCTCCACCGACCGAAAATGGGATAAAAATATTTTCTGCAGTCCTGCGAACTACATCAATCATTATGTCTCTCTTGTCACTGGATGCTGTAATATCGTAAAATACAAGCTCATCGGCACCCTGTTCATAATAAAATCGGGCCATTTCAACAGGATCGCCGATGTCGACATTATTTTTAAACTTGATGCCCTTGGTAGTTTTTCCTTCACGTACATCCAAACAGGGGATTATTCTTTTACTCAGCATGAAGGGCTCCATTTGCAGAAATTATCAAGAATAGTAAGCCCACCTGAGCCACTTTTTTCAGGGTGAAACTGAACGGCGACCAGATTGTAACGCGCAACAGCAGAGGCAAATGTGATTCCATATTGAGTGGTTCCGGCTACGAGCTCTTCATGGCCGTCTTTGACTTGGGGATAATAGGAATGCACAAAGTAGAATTCATGTTCTGGGTTCAGGTTGGCGAAAACGGGGTGGTTGCCTTTAAACTGTACCCTATTCCAGCCCATGTGTGGGATTTTCAGGCGTTCAGCCCCTTCAAACAAGGGCGATGGAAACTTTTTAACTGTGCCGGGAATGAGCCCGAGGCATTCGGTATTGTTGTCTTCTTCACTGGAGTCGAAAATAATTTGGGTGCCGAGACATATGCCGAGGACAGGCTTTTTTTTCGCAAAAGCCTCTTTTAATAGAACGTCAAGGCTATAAGCCTTTAAGTCTTTCATGGCTTGTCCGGCAGCGCCGACACCAGGAAATATTATGCGGTCCGCGTTTCGGATAAGTTCCGGATCGTCTGTAACTTGAACACTGTAGCCGAGGTGCCTGACAGCCCTTTCCACACTAGTCAGGTTCCCGGCTTTATAGTCAATGATGGCAATCATTAATTTCTCCATAAACAAAAATAGTTTGCAACATAACAGATATGATCAATAAGGGGGTATAACATTCACTTTCATGTAGAATTCGTCAATCATTTTTTGGAAACTTGAGACGTTTTTTTACGTCGTAATTAACGGTTGTATAAAACTGGACTGTAGCAGAAATTAAAGTTGTAGAGTTACATTTTCAAAACTTTTTGAATTACTGATTATATAGTTTGACCAGCTGGCAATTATGGCTATTATCGTATTTCTATTGAAAAAGTAGTAAAGATAATTACGATTTAAGGCTTTTTTTCTTTTCTCTGTCACAAAAAAATAGTAACTATTTATCCATTTAATGAACCATTCATGAATAACCGTTGGAGGTTTGAGGAATAATAAATGAACGAAAGGCAACGATTGAAAGAAATGCTTCTTGATAAATCTTACCAGAATAGGAAAGTAATACTCTCATCGGGATTGGAATCAGATTTTTATATAGATGGCAAACAGACCACACTTTCAGCAGAAGGAGCTTATCTATGCGGAAAACTGCTTTTTGATCTTATCAGCAACAACGCCGAGCCGATTGACGCGGTTGGCGGCATGACTCTGGGGGCGGACCCTCTGGTTACGGCAGTTTCCATGGTGAGCTACCTGGAAGAAAAACCGATTCCCGCTTTTATCGTAAGGAAAGAGCCCAAAAAACACGGTACCGAAAATTATATTGAAGGAAAGGATAATTTAGCGGTTGGATCAGTAGTTGCTCTCGTTGAAGATGTTGTTACCACGGGAGGCACTTTGTTGAATGTTATAGACCGTGTTGAGTCGCAGGGATTGAAAGTTGGAATGATTGCAACAGTTGTCGATCGTCAGGAAGGTGGTGCGGAGGCTTTGGCGGCCAGGGGATACCCTCTTGAAACTATATTTACTCGGGAAGAATTGCTGGAATAAAGAAATCCAAATTGATATCTGGCCGTTAGAGACTTGTTATAAAGTAGAATCTTTAGATTAATTCAATGGATAAATGGTCGGGAGAAAAATGACGAGACAAGATTTTTTAAAAGAAAATTTTGAGAAAACAACCCAGACTTCTTTATTTATTATAACCCTGCTTGGTTCTATCCTGTTTCTTGCCCTAGGAATAATAGATTATTTTGTAATTCCTGAGCAGTTTCCAAAATTCTTAAAATATAGGGTTATTGTCAGCACTTTTCTGCTGGTGAACTATTTCCTGGTCAGGATAAAAACCAATCTTACCTATCTCTATATCTTCGGTTTCCTGGCAACGATACTTACAGCCAGCGCTATTGAACTGATGATTCTTTCTTCGGGGGGGCATCAATCCCCCTATTATGGTGGATTCTATCTGCTTATTATTGGTGTTCTTGGCTTCATACCATTCAACGCTTTCTGGACGCTTCTGGCGGCAGTTCTTGTTTGTTCCATATATTTTATCCCCATTCTCATTCTGGACACCATAACAAACCATCAACTTTTTATAAGTCATATCGGCTATCTAATATTTACCTGCATCATTGCATTTGTCTGGCGTTTGATGAACAACAGAAGCCTGGAGAATGAATTCGACCTGCGCTATACGATGTCAGAGGAAAAACACCGCGTCGAAACGGACAGGGATAACCTGCGAAACGCTGTTGAAGCTTTTTCAAAAGTTATTTCAGAAGTTGAAAAAAGCAAAGGGTTTGAGGTTTATACTTACAAGCCCATTGACAATCCCAACATACCAACCTGCTGGGAGGTGAAGGATTGTGAAAGGCAAGACTGCCCGGTCCATGGTCTTCTAGGACCAAGGTGCTGGCAGATGGCCGGGACTGTAGGAGGGTTGGACCCGACCTGTCACATAGCCTTAGAATTGGGAGATTGTAAAAAGTGCGATATTTACACGACCGCGACTGGAGACCTGATTTTTGGTGTATCAGAAACATTCAATAACATGATGACCATTCTTGAAACCACACATGCAAGGTTGCGAGAAGCGAAACGAGAGGCGGTGGAGGCAAGCCGGTTAAAATCGGAATTTCTCGCCAATATGAGCCACGAAATACGCACCCCAATGAATGGTATTATTGGCATGACCACATTAGCAATGGATACTGCCCTTACTGATGAGCAGCGGGAATATTTAGTGGCCGTTGAAAAAAGTGCCGTTTCCCTACTGGATATAATTAATGATATTCTCGATTTTTCAAAGATTGAAGCTGGCAAGATGACTCTTGATGTTATCGACTTCAATTTACGTCTGACAGTTGAAGGATTTGTTGACACTCTAGCCGCACAGGCTTCTGGGAAGTCTATTGAGCTTGCATATATGGTTGAACATGATGTGCCGGCCCTTGTTAGAGGTGATTCCGGTAGGATACGCCAGGTACTGTTGAATCTTGGCAGCAATGCCCTAAAGTTTACCCATAAAGGTGAAATTGTAGTAAGGGCAGAACTACAGGACGAGACTGACGAAACGGCGGTTGTCCGCTTTTCGGTAAAGGATACGGGCATTGGAATTCCTGAGCAGAAACTGCGAGTTGTTTTTGAGAAATTCATGCAGGCAGACGGGTCGACAACGAGGACATACGGTGGAACTGGTCTTGGTCTTTCAATATGTAAAAAACTTGTTGAACTAATGGGTGGACAGATTGGTGTCGAAAGTGAACCCGGAAAAGGCAGCACCTTCTGGTTTACTGTTCCGCTGGAAAAACAAAAAGGGAAAGAACGGTTGCCCGAACGATTGCTGCATGATGTAAAAGGCATCAAGGTATTAATTTCCGACGACAATGCAACCAACAGGACAATTCTTATTAAAATGCTAGAAAGTTTCGGGTGCAGTGCTACGGCCGTGGGCAGTGGAACAGAAGCTATTGAAGCGTTGAAGGAAGCTTCTGCAACGGGGAATCCTTATAAAGTTCTCCTGCTAGACATGCAAATGCCGGGAATGAGTGGTGAACATACATCAATTATTGTCAAAAACAGTCCTGAAATTAGCGATGTTGTTATTATCATACTGACTTCACTTGGGTATCGCGGCGATGTTGCACATCTGAGAGAGCTTGGCTGCGATGGCTACCTGGTCAAGCCGGTAAAACAATCATTGCTTCTGGACACAATAATTACCGCTTTAAGTGAAGCGGAGTGCGATATTGATTCTTCCAAAGGCTCAATTGTTACAAGACATACAATAATTGAGAAAAAAATTCGTGACGCCAGGATACTTGTAGCGGAAGATAATCCTATAAATCAAAAGGTCGTTATGACAATGCTTACTAAAGCAGGTTATCAGGCCGATATTGTCGAGAATGGTATCTTAGCACTGGAAGCCTCTGAAAATGGGGGGTACGACCTAATCTTAATGGATATACAGATGGCAGAAATGGATGGTTTCGAGGCCACAAAGTTGATTCGGGAACGTGAGGATGAATCAGAACATATCCCGATTATCGCCATGACAGCCCACGCCCTGAAAGGAGACAGGGAGCGATGTATCGATGTCGGCATGGATGATTATATTGCTAAGCCGGTTCAGCCGGAAGAACTTTTTCGCATTATTAGCAAATGGATGCAGAAGATACATGGAGATCAAGAAGGGGATCCAGAATTGAAGGATATGCAGGATGGCTCAGTAATAGCGGCATCAAAAAACATAAGTATAGATGTTGATGCCGCATTAAGACGTTTTAATAACGATAAGGAGTTTTTTAAAGAGCTTGCTAAGCAATTTGTAGAGTACCTGCCTGATAAGTTGGAAAGCCTTAATAAAGCAATCCTCGAGAATGATTCAGAAGCAGTTGAACTTCACGCCCACAGTATTAAAGGTTCTGCAGGGACCATGGGAGCTGTCGCTCTATCGGACCTGGCACAAACAGTAGAAAATATGGGCCATGACGGAGATATAACGTCAGTTGATTCTCACGTAGATGAAATGCAGCGGGAGCTTGATAAGTTTGAAGAATTCTATATGACCCTATAATAGGAAGTTATGGTATGTGTGAAAGAATGAAAATTCTGATAGCGGAAGACGATGAAATTTCCAGGTTGGCACTTAAAAGGACACTTGAAGGTTCTAACTATGAAGTGTTTGAAGCAGTAGATGGTCGTCTTGCCGAGGACATTATCTACAAAGAAAATGTCAGGTTAGTCATTGCAGACTGGTTGATGCCTGAAGTTGACGGAGTTCAATTGTGCGAGAAAATCCGCAATACTGACAAGATTGGTTATGTATATTTTATTCTACTGACAGAGAAGAATTCCAATAAAGATATTATTCAAGGCCTTGAAAAAGGCGCAGATGATTATATCACAAAACCTTTTGATTTAGACGAACTTCTTGTGAGAGTTAGAGGTGGTGAGAGAATCTTGAACCTTGAACAAGATTTGAGGGTGAATAACGAAAAACTTCATGAACTCAATAAAAAACTTGAGGAAATGACACTGTTGGACCCTTTAATGGAGATTGGCAACAGGAGGGGGTTTCATTCAGTTATTGAAAGGAGTCATGATCGCGCTATAAGATATGGTCATAGTTATGGGTTGATCCTCTGTGATATCGATCACTTTAAAGTATATAATGATACATACGGACATTTAGCTGGGGACAATATTCTCAGGGTTGTTGCTGACTCGATAAAAAAATCAAGTCGTTTGTCGGATGAGATTTTCAGATATGGTGGGGAGGAGTTTGTGATCATTCTCCCAGAACAGGAAGAGAGTTCAACATTTGCTGTTGCTGAGAGAATTACACGCGATATTGAGTCTCTCAGAATTGAGAATAAGAATACTGAAAGGAAAATTCTGACCGTAAGCTGCGGTGTGGGTCATTATAAAAGCTCTAATAAAGACGATATTAATTGGCCAACCGTGCTGGAGATGGCTGACAAAGCTATGTATAAGGCTAAGTCAAAAGGAAGAAACCAGGTTTGTAAAGAAAGTTTCTAATCCAGGCACACAGAATTAATATAAAGTTATGGCAATGAAATGCAGTAATTGCGAAGGAGATCTTGAAGTTGTACGCGTGTGCAGAAGGGTTTTTCTACGATGCAACTGGTGCAATAATGAATATCAGATTCATGAAGTCGCCGATCAGCTTGACGAGGAAACGGAAGCTGTCCTGTCAAAATACACTTCGATTATATATGATTGAAATGCAATTCTTACATGCATATGATATTTGTTGGCGCATATGCCACTAAAATCCTACCTTTTTACAGTTGTCATTTTTCTTGAGTATTGAAGAATTTTATACAAATCATCCTAGATTTTTCCTGCTAACATCCAGATGCATATTTTGATTATGTCAGAAGAAAGATCCATAAAATACTTTTTGCTAATTATTACAGGTGTCAGACTTCCAGAAGATATTCTTCTGGTTTAGAGCCAGGTCTTTATTATTTTTCATACTCCACCCGCAAAAAAAACTTGAGCTTTAGGGTGTATTGCCATATGGTAATATATAAAGGTAAAAAGGGGGAGGAATGAAAAAGCTTATCAAAGTTATGAAGGCCCTTTCCGATCCGGGCAGGGTGAAAATGGTCAAAATGCTGGCAGTGAAAGAGATGTGTGTTTGTGAGATTCAGGCCGCTCTTGAGCTCTCACAACCCACAATCTCAAAACACCTTAAAGTTCTTGAGGAAGCAGGGCTTGTTGCCAGCAGAAAAGATAAATTATGGGTTAATTACAATTTAACCGACGGTGATGATTCCACCTACGCCAGAGATGTGCTTGAGAAAATGAGTACCTGGCTTGAAAAGGACCCGGAAATAAAGACTCTCAAGAAAAAACTGAAGAAAATCAGCAGAGATAATTTAAAAAAGTGCTGAATGAAAACAGTATATTAGCATGAGAGTTTGGTATGCCTATAAAGTTTAGTGAAAGACAAAACTAGAGTATACGGTTAGAAGATTTATTATTACATTAAGTTCGGATTGTATCTGGAGGGATGCAATGGACGCAAGCAGCGGAAAAAAACTGTCATTTCTGGATCGATTTCTAACCTTCTGGATTTTTCTGGCGATGTTGCTTGGGGTGACGGTGGGATATTTTTTTCCGGGTGTTCGTGATGTAATTGACCGTTTCCAGGTTGGAACTACCAACATACCAATCGCCATCGGGTTGATCCTGATGATGTATCCACCACTGGCCAAAGTCCGGTATGAGGAACTGGGAGAGGTGTTTCGTAATGGCAGGGTTCTGCTATTGTCACTGGTGCAGAACTGGATCATAGGCCCCATACTAATGTTTCTACTTGCTGTCACCTTTCTCACCGGGCAGCATGAGTACATGGTAGGTCTAATACTCATTGGCCTTGCCCGCTGTATTGCCATGGTTATCGTCTGGAATGACTTGGCCTTGGGAGACCGAGAATACTGTGCCGGCCTGGTGGCTTTTAATTCAATATTCCAGGTACTGTTTTTTTCTGTTTATGCCTATATCTTTATCACGGTTCTACCTCAGTGGCTTGGCATTAAGGGCGCGGTTGTCGATATTTCCATCGGACAGATTGCAAAAACCGTATTTATCTATCTTGGCGTACCTTTTATTGGAGGTATGATTACACGCTGGATAGGTCTGAAAAGCAAAGGCGCTGACTGGTATGAAAATGTCTTTCTCCCGAAGATCAGCCCCATAACACTTATTGCCCTTTTGTTCACTATTATCGTGATGTTTTCATTGAAGGGCGAATATATTGTGCAGCTACCGTTTGACGTTATCCGTGTGGCAATACCATTGTGCATCTATTTTGTTGTCATGTTTTTCGTTTCCTTTTATCTTTCCATGAAAGCAGGGGCAACATACGAGCAGTCAACAACGCTAAGCTTTACAGCAGCTTCAAATAACTTCGAATTAGCCATAGCAGTTGCAGTTGCCGTGTTCGGAATTAATTCCGGTCAAGCATTCGCGGCGGTTATCGGTCCTCTTGTTGAAGTCCCTGTTCTGATAGCCCTGGTCAATGTTGCATTGTGGTTTAAGAAGAAGTATTTCCCTTATGCTGTAGAAACACCGACTGGAATTTGTCACTTAAACTGCGAGCCTTAGCCTAATATTTCATCAAGGATAATTGTGGTTGACTCGCAGTTTGTCAAGAATCTGCAATCTTGTTAAAAGATGCGTATTGCTATTGGATAAACGGACACTTGCGTTGAGCAAATTTAGACCAGGGTTTGTGTACCTGCACGAAACTTCCGAGATAGATATTCTATGAAATTCATTCCGCCAATACAAAGATGCTTGCAGATACGCTGCCTGACAATAATTGTGATTATTATCCTGGTTTTTGTTCTACAGGCATGCAGTTCCAGACCCCGGCCTTTTCGTATTAAAAACATTGCCAAGGCGGATATAGACCTTGTAGCCGATGCCCACCTTCAAGAAGTAACTGGCCTGCTGATGGAGTTGACCAGGAAACTCTACAAACGGAATCCCAGAGAATTGCGCAAGATTCAGGAGCAGAATGTTGACCAGCGAATGGTGATGCTGTTCAAAAAAAAGGGCAGTCTGGAATTTGAGGAACTGAATTATAAAAAAAGCATAGATGCCATGTTGCTCTGTTTTGATAAATCCTTTAGGGGAGACAGGGTCTTTGCTTTAATGGCAGGATTTACGGCCATGATACGGCAATCCTATAATAACAAGGAAGAGTTTTTTATCCTTGACAGGCTTCATCAACAGAAACTTTATAACAGCGCCAGAAATATCGAAATATTGGTATGGAGGTTAAGCAACAAGAAAGACAGCAAGGGAGATCCGTTTCTACTCACTAACAACCAGCCAGGGGAAACTCAGAACTTAAGCTTTGAACGACTTTTTGGAAAAATGATTGCCCTGCAGGACATGATGGCCAGAATCACAGCTGATCGTAACAACCGTGCCATCAACCGAGTAGTTCATAGTGTGGCTTCTGCTACTTTTCTGCCCGTTGCATTCTAATTTAGTTGGGATATTCTGAACTTTTGACAGAAGCGGTGGCAACGTCTATTTTAGTTTTTTTTCGACATTCTTCAAGTTTGTTAAGGTTATAATTCGCCCATTTCTCCAGTAATTCAAAATGAAAATGCAGGAATTTCCCTCGATGAAGAAAGATTCTGAACAGTTGGAATTATTAAAAGTGATAGGCGATTTCCTTGAAAAGGGATACGCGGATAGTATTGCCGCCATGTTCAGAAGTGACCCGTCTCTTTACAAGTTGACTGGTTATTTACTGCGCGATGAACGTTTTACGGTGCGCATGGGTACGGCGGTGCTTTTTGAGGAACTGGTTGAAACTGACGCAGAGGATGTAGTAAAAGCAATTCCTGAATTGAAGCCTCTTCTAAAGGATGATATTCCCTGGGTGCGTGGTGAGGCAGTTAATATCCTTGGCACCATCGGTACCAGAGAAGCTATGGAATTACTGTCATTAATGCTAAACGATCCAGATCCGCAAGTCCTTGAGATTGCCAAATATTTCCTAGATGGTTAAAACACTTCTACTGCTGCCATTCCTCCAGATGCTTTTCGATAAAGGATATGACGGCAGCATGTTCTTCTTTTCCGTTTCCTGATATTCTTATAGATTTACCGAATGCGAAGTGAACCTTTTTGGTGGGATCAATTTTTCCGAAATCCTTTATCAACTTCCCATTACCCCATGCATTTGTTTTGAGCGCCAAGGGAATGACAGGGACATCGGCCCTTTTAGCAAGCTTAATGCCAATGGTATTGAACTTAGAGTGATCGAATTCGAATGTTCTGGTGGTTTGCGGAAAGACAATGACGGAAAATCCTTCTTTTAAACGTTTTATCCCCTCCTCCATTACGATCTTCAGATCTTCACGAGCGTTTGTCCGCTCTACCACGATTGGATTGCTGGATTTCATGATATGTTTGAACACGGGATATTCCACCAGACTTTTTTTAATTATAAAGGTAGTATTTATGTGTGGTAGTATGATGGCGGGAAGTGAAAAAGTTTCAAGGGTACTCATGTGGTTGCCGATGAAAACACATGGGCCGCTAACAGCGGCGATACTGTCCTCACCAATAATATTGAAATCAACTCCCACTGATTCAAGGCCCCGGATAATTTCACAACTGCTCTCCTGCCACTTCTGTACAGTATAAACGCCCCTTTGCGCCTGTAGGCTCGATCTTAGCACAATAGCAGCCATTTTCGAATAATAGGTTAAGGACGGCAAAAGCCGACCGAGCCATGTTACCCGGCTGTTGTCTGATTTGTATTTTCCATTTTCAAATAAAAGAGAGTTCACGGCAAATATTCATTCAATCTTAATTATATTTTAAAAACAGGTCGAAATTGCAATAAAAAATATAAAACGCTGTTACGGTAGTTACTATTCTAATTTTTTCCCTGTTTGTCTATATGTGATAACAGGAATATTTATATATTTCTCTAGGACCTGGAAGAATGGAATGAATGCGTGTAGCAATATTTGAGAGCAGTTCCATTTTTTAAATTAATTTTATATTTTCTCCAGCTTAATTCTTATAGTTTAAAATGTGGAGGAAATACCATGGAAAATTTAAGCGCCTTGTCCATAGAAGCAGCCCGCACTTTAATTGCGGAACTGATGGGGCCGGACCGGGTGCCGGAAAAAATGAAAGTTATCACTGACACCAGTGATTTCTTCCGAATCGAATACAATGATGTGGTTGTCCTCGGCGAAACTCCTTACTGGATCAAAGGTTATGAAAAGGAAGGCCGCTTTGGATTGGATGATGAACCGAAATACTGGGTACGGCGGGCCATTGATCTTACGAATGGTGCTACCAAGGTTATCAAACTGGTTTTCCATGAGGAGTTTGAGACTAGAGTAGGCAATTCTGTTATCAAATGTTTTCGCAGCCCGAAGAAGGAAGCCCGCATCCTCGATCTGGTTGCCAAGCAGATAAACTTCATGCATGGACACTGGGTTCTCGACTTGGCCGGCAATAATGTGCGCATCCTGGAGTTCATTCACGGACGTCGTTATGACGATATTGTAGCCGAATACGGCACCGGCCATCACGACTACTTTCATAACTATTTTCCAGTAGTCCTCGACCAGTATATTGTGTTGGTCAAGGCCATCAAATTCCTGCACGATAACGGAGAAAAACACGGCGACATACGACGTGATCATATTATTTACGATCGTGAGCTCAACACCAATCGCTGGATCGACTTTGACTATAACTATATGCACATCGAGTCTATGTTCGGCTTCGATCTGCATGGACTGGGGAATATCCTCATCTTCCTTGCAGGTCGCGGTGACATACTGGTGCCGGATCTCTATAACAATCAGCGTGAGGTTTTTGAAAAGCTCTGGGGTGAGGATCTGAACATCTCATATAAAAACAGGGTTGCAAACCTTAGAAAAGTCTATCCATATATACCGGCGTCATTAAACCTGATTCTTCTTCATTTTTCGTTAGGAGCTAATATTTTTTACGATGCTACAGACCAGATGCTGGACGACCTGGCCAAGGCTCGCGAAGACGTACTGAAGCTTACCGGGAGGTGATCATGGGTGAACAAACTTTTACCGATCTCGAACGAAGGGACACGGAGCGCCATTTGCTGGTTGCAGTGGACGAATCTAAAAACTCCAAAAGGGCGGTTATGTATGTGGCCGACTTCTTTGGTAGCTTCAAGGACATTTTTATCACCCTGCTCTCAATTATTCCAGATCCATCAGAAGATTACTTTGCAACTGATGAAGAAAAAACAAAGTGGCTGGATGAGAAGAAGCAAGTGTTGGAAGAATCGCTAGCAGGTTACAAGGAAATCCTGCTTGGAGCTGGCTTTAAAGAAAACCAGGTCATGATACTGCTTTCAGTTCGGCAATGCACCTCCATAGGTGACGCTATAGTAGAAGAGCAGGATAAGCAGCGCTGCTGTATTGTTGTGGTGGGAAGGAGGGGCATTTCGCATAATGAAGAGTTTATTTTCGGTTCTACTTCCAGCAAAGTTCTGCATCATGCTAAAAACTGTGCCGTCATGGTAGTCGAGTAAACAGGCCGTTATAAAATGGTGATATAATATCCAAGTCATGTCTGGTTTTTTTAGTAGGTATCACCGTATGATTTGGGATTTAGAATCATCTGTTATGTCAAACCGGTACGAAATGTTCCCCTAATAACAAATGTCAGCCTGACTTAGACCCGTTTCATTTCGACGCGCATATTTTTGTTAATTATTCATGTTTTTAGGTAGAGAGTGTAGTTCTTTTTTACACTTTTGCTATTTGCCATGGCGACTTTCATGCGTTATGAGCCTGTTACATTAGAGGTTAAAGGCGAATAATTCTTTGATGTTATGGTTTGGAGATAACCTTTTCTCTTTAGTATCTTTCCAACAGCGCTCTCTTGTATTATTTAATGATTTCCAGGTGTGGAATGTCAATAGTGTTTCAAGCCGTTAGGCAAAAAAATAGAAGCCAACCTGACGGAGCATCTGGCTTTTTTTTAACGAGACAATCATTTCTGGTAAATTGCCAGCTGTTGCTTAGCAAACGGTCGACGCGATGTCCCATATTACTTATGTGGAATTAAACAATTACATAACACAGAGTTTTCCGTGTCGCGTCAATTAATATTTCCCAAACTCCTGATCGTCAAGTACAACAGCCTCATCATGGTCATCGTTTTGATTCATGTTATGGGGAGTGGAATCATTCCAGAAGTCATCCCTTTCATCATCTTCTGGTTGAGAATGGGACAATGCAGGTTGATGGGAATTTTGTTCCTTAAACTCATCTTTAACTGTAAATTGGGCCAAAATATCTCGTAATTGTCCGGCCTGAGCGGAAAGTTCTTTAGAAGATGACGCGTACTCCTCGGCATTAGACGTGTTCTGGTGAGTAATTTGGTCAACTTGTGCAAGCGCATCATTCACCTGTGAAAATCCCATGGCCTGTTCATTTGATGCAGATGCAATCTCCTCTGCCAGATCACTTACGTCAGTGATGCCGTTAACTATTTCCTTAAGAGCATCGGCTGTTTGATTGGCAATTTCAGTTCCTTTTGTTGATTTGTCCACAGAGCCTTCTATCAGCTCAGCTGTCTCCCGGGCTGCTTTGGCGCTTCTTGCTGCCAGGTTTCTCACTTCTTCAGCCACAACAGCAAAGCCTTTGCCATGCCTGCCCGCACGAGCCGCTTCCACAGCAGCGTTTAAGGCCAGGAGATTTGTCTGGAAGGCAATTTCATCGATGACTTTGATGATCTTGGAAATGTCATTGCTGGCCTCATTAATTGCCTCCATAGCCTGGACCATTGTCTGCATGTGTATATTGCCGTTTTCTGCAGCGCTTTTTGTCTGCCGCGAGACCTGATTTGCCTTATTGGCATATTCGGCATTTTGCTTGGTCTGTGAAGCCAACTCGACCATAGAACTTGAAATCTCTTCAATGGAAGCTGCCTGCGCTGTAGCACCCTGGGACAGTAAACGGCTTGCACTGGAGATTTCACCTGATGCCGTGGCGACCTGCACAGCTACCTGGTTCACCTGTGACATAATCCTGTTAAGGTTGTCACCAGCAATTTTCAGGGAGCCCCGGATAATATCCTGATTGTTTTTGGGTAAAACTTCAAAAGTGAGATTGCCATGGGCAAGTTTTTGCATAGCATCCACAATCTCACTCTGCAAGCTATCGGCAAAACTATCAATAGTCCTGGCCATCTGGCCGATTTCATCTGCTTGAGTCATTTGTAATCTGCTATCAAGTCGCCCTGCCTCCAACTCCTTAATCACAAAGTTAGTCTGTTTTATCGGATGGGTGATAATTCTGCGTATAAAGAGAACCAAAGCAAGAGAAAACAAAATAATAGCTACAACAACACTTACAGTTATGATAATTACATTTTCACTCTGGCTCTTGGCGAGTATTTTCTGATGATAGCCAAATCGAAGATAGCCATTGATATTGCCTTCTTCGTCTTTGATTTCACGGTCAAAGATTAACAATTGTGAATTATCTGCCGCATCTTTATCGAACTTGGTTATGGGTTCTCGGTCGGAATTAAAATAAGCGGCAAACTCGATTTCCGGATCGCTTTTCAAGGCTTTCACGAAATTTTCAAAATCTTCGATATCGTAAATCGCATAGTATTCAGAACTGAATTTCGTGATGATATCCGCTGTAACGTTTCCCCTTGATTCCATCATTGCCAGCATTGAGGAGTTGTTGTGCCTTGCCATAAAGATACCCAGGCCGGAGAGCAGCACAACAGCAAGGGAAAGCATTGGCACAAGAAACTTCTTATTTATCGTATTCATAGAGATGGCATCATTCATTTTCCTGCCTCTTATTTTTAAATGCTATTAAATAGACGCGTGTTTTGCTTTACAGACAGTTCTCATAATTTACGTTTTCTATTTACTGTTCTTTTTACTATCCCTGTTGATGAAAGACTAGTGCCTGTTCGGCACAACTTTATTACCCTCAAATTC
>CALZHP010000009.1 GCA_945787325.1 uncultured Desulfobulbaceae bacterium | reverse complement strand
TTTAACTGAAGGATGGACCAATGAAGAGAACAGCACCAATTCTAGCAAACAAACAGTATGAAGAGCCGACGGTGTTCACTGCCGAGAACCTGCTTCGCGAGGCGAGGCGGCAGAAATCACTGTCTCGGATGAACGTTCCTCGGTTTTGTATTCTTGATCCCGACGGGGATATCGTTCGCTGGTTGGTTCGCAATCAGGGCATTGAGCGCGACACCGGGTGGGCATGTTATCACACCGATCTGTATATATTTACACATCAGGATACTCGTTTTGGTATTATCGGGTGCGCAGTCGGAGCATCATTCGCCGTCCTGATCGCCGAAGAGCTGTTTGCATCCGGCTGTGAATTGCTTATCAGCATGACGTCGGCCGGCCAGATCGTCCGTTCCGGCGATCCTCCATACTTTGTTCTCATTGAAAAGGCCCTGCGC
This sequence comes from uncultured Desulfobulbaceae bacterium, assembly GCA_945787325.1. Classification (GTDB taxonomy): domain Bacteria; phylum Desulfobacterota; class Desulfobulbia; order Desulfobulbales; family BM004; genus CALZHP01. The sequence continues at coordinate 50,700 of CALZHP010000009.1, read as the reverse complement.
GATGAGGGAACAAGCTATCATTATCTTCCCCCTACGGACTTCAGCCACATTTCTCCAGAACTCCTGACAATAATGAAAGATGTGTTCTTGCAAGCACCCGTTGCTGTGCACCAGGGTGCGACCTGGACGACGGATGCTCCGTTTAGAGAGACAGGGACCGCCATAGCACACTGCCGGGACTTGGACATCATGGCCGTCGAGATGGAAGCTGCCGCCCTTTATGCCTTTGCCGAGGCAAGACAAAAAGCGGTTGTATGCTTTGCACACGTAACTAACCAGATGGCCCGTGCTGAAGACGATTTCGAGAAAGGAGCTGACGGCGGGAGTCAGAATGCCTTACAGGTTGTCGCTCTCGCGGTCCACGCCTGGAGGATTAATCATACCGCATGAACTAGTATATCATCCATGAAAACAGTGTGCCGGGGGTTTTTCATATATTTTTTTATAGAACCAGCATCCACTCCTTGACTCTTTCATCAAAAAACATAAAAGTATTCTCTCAATTTATTATTATTTTCACGGAGATATTTTATGCTCGCACTCATAGCCGGGGCCGGAAAGACTGCCCGGGAACTCTTGCGCAGAATAGGCCCCTCATGGTCAATAACACTTGTTGATACCAATGAGTCCAGCCTGAAAAAATTGAAAAAATCACCGCAAGTCATCCACAGCGTTGTCGGTGATGCCTCAAGCAGGGTCACACTGAAAGATGCAGACCTTGCACGGCAGGATTATGTTGTTGCAGTCACAAATGTTGATGAAGTGAACCTTGAAGTATGCCGTTTTGCGCAAAAACTGGGTATCGCCAACATTATAGCCGTGGTTAACGACAGCCAGAAACTTTCGTATTTTGAGAGCCTGGGCGTCAGAGCAATCTGTGGCAGCCGGCTGATAGCAGCAGATATAGAACTTTTTCTTGAAAGCCCGAGATTGTTTGTAAAAACAATTGCAGAAGGCGCAGGGGAAATAATGGAAGTGCAGGTCCAACGCAATGCTCCGGCGGCTGGGTGTCCAATAGTTTCGTTTGCTTCCGGTGGCTGGCTCATTGCGGCTATCCACCGTGATGGAGAACTTATCATTCCCCACGGAGGTACGGTGGTCCAGGCTGACGACAGGCTAACGATAGTAGGCAGACCCGACCTTTATCATTCAATTTCTCATATATTCACCATGCAGGAGCCGAGTTTTCCTCTCGAGTACGGCCAGCAGATTCTAATACCTGTTCAACGTGAGAATGATCTCGACCCGATGACTGCAGAAGCACTCTACCTGAGAAGTGAAACCAGGGCACAGGGCATTATGTTCCTTGCTTCCCAGTCAAATCCGAGCCCTTTGGAAGACAAAAAAGCAAAATACGAAGGAGAGGTGAAAATCTCGGTACGAAGGGTTGAAGAATCCATAGAAGAGGCTTTAGTGGATATTTCCAAAAAAGAAAGTGTCGGCTGCGTCATATCACCTCCCAAGCCACTGGGGCCTCTCGCCCGTATCTTAGGCAACCCTACTATCACAGCCCTTGCTCATCTCTTATCCTGTCCATTGCTTGTCAGCAGGCAGTCTTTTCCCTACAGTAAAATTCTTGTGCCCTGTTCCGGCACAAAATCTACCGGACTTGCTCTTGAAATTGCTGTGGATATTGCCAACCAGATTGGGGCTGAAGTTGATGCAGTCACTGTCATTGATCCCCTGGCCTCCTCGGACTACGGATCAAAGGAATGGGCAGAACAGGCTCTTACACAGGCAAGACACATAAAACAGCTCCACAATTTCCCCATAGGCGAAGTAATCCTTGAAGGAAATCCTGTTAAGGAAATTATCGCGCTTGCTGACAATTACAACCTCCTAGTAGTCGGCAGCACAACCCGCAGTGCGTCGATCATGCGTCCACATATTGGCGAATATCTCGTCCAGGATACTCCCTGTTCCGTGCTTGTGGTGACCTGATGATAACCGGCCAGGGACTGCCCCTGTTAATAATTGCCATTGCCGGGCTGCTGTTGCCAGTTGTTGCCCGCCGTCTCTATCTGCCATCGATGGTAGTAGAGATATTGTTTGGCATATTTCTGGTACGTATAGGTTTTGATTCATCACTTGAAGGGCAGTGGCTGCCCTTTCTTGCCCATCTCGGCTTTCTGATGCTGATGTTTCTTGCAGGGCTGGAAATTGATTTTACTGCACTGCGACAGGAAAGACTCTCCCGACTCCTGGTGTATCTGGCAATATTTCTCGGTACCCTTACTATTGCATATGGAGCATCAAGGCTCATGGGCCATGGCCTTTTCCTGGCCCTGGTTTTATCCACAACATCACTTGCACTGGTCCTTCCTATCCTACGTGAACTCGGTATCTCAAAAAGCCAGTTTGGTCAGAGCGCACTGCTATGTGCAACATTGGCTGATTTCTGTACACTTCTCGCCCTGACCGCGTTTATTCTTTATAACGATTATGGTCTCAGTTTTCGGCTAGTAGGTCCGGTACCGGTGTTCATAATGTTTGCAGTGGCCTTGTGGGGAGTCCGTATTCTGTCTTGGTGGCATCCACATACCGCTCAACGTATATTGGGAGGGTCCGACCAGTCCGAACTGGGAGTACGGGCTGCTTTCGCCCTGCTTTTTATGTTTGTAGGGCTCTCAGAACTGGTTGGCCTTGAACCTATTCTTGGAGCTTTTCTGGGTGGCTGTGTCCTGTCTGCAGTTTTTCAGAACCGGGGGCTTCTGGAAGAAAAAATGGCAGGATTTGCTTACGGTTTTCTTATTCCCATTTTTTTTATTCATGTAGGTATGGGATTTTCTCTGGAATCATTCAGCGATTTCAGCTTCCTGTTGTTGACCGCAAAACTCATGTTAGCAGCGTTTTTAGTCAAATTGATTCCTGCACTGTTCCTGAGATTCATAGGCTTGTCCTGGCGGGCCTGCCTCCTTGAAGGAATCCTCTTATCTGCCAGATTAAGCCTTATTGTTGCCGCCACAGCAATTGGAACTGAAAAGGGACTTCTTTCACCGGAACTGGAGCCGGCAATACTAACAATTGCACTTGTTACCGCTTCACTTGTCCCTATTCTTTTCAGAAAACTTGCTGTTTCCTGGCTCCCTGCAAGCGGCAGGCAAGTTTGAAAACCACTAAATGTATTTTCTGAATATACAATTGATTCTGGAGGTAAGATATGAAAGAATTCAGAGTATGTGCTGCATGTGGATATGGTCGTGGCTTTCACGTTTTTTTCAGACATAAAGAAGGTGAAATGCGAATCGGCCTTATATGTCCCAATTGCGGGCAGTCTTATGATACAAACTGGACGGTCCAGAACGGGGAGGATTTTAAACCGGTAAAAAAAGCTGTGTATAATCAGAAAGAATAGTGCTGATATCTTTACAAATCACATTTGTATTGTGAAGCAAAATGTAGAACCAATATTTAAGAATTGAGGGAGATACCCATGTCAAACGGTGAAAATACAGAATACGGCTGGAATAGTGAGATGTCCGTTTCCCTGCTGGATAAGCTGAAAATTGATTTGAAAACAGCCATGAAAAATAAAAATCTCAATGTGCGTGATGCTATACGCCTAATTATGGGTGATTTTCCAAAACTAACCATGCCGATAAAACTTGAGAGCGGTAAAAAAACAACCCGCGTCAAAACACATGAAGAAATAACGGATGAAGACCTTCTTAATATCATTCGCGGTTTTGTTAAATCCGAGAAAACAGTCCTGGAAATTAAAAAAGAAGAATCATCAGAGTATCTAAATATCCTTGAGTCGTATCTTCCAAAAATGGCAAATCGGCAAGATGTACAGTTATGGATCAAAGGTAATATAGATTTTTCCCAGTACAAAAGCCCGATGCAGGCCATGGGTCCGATCATGAAACACTTTGGCAAGCTCGCAGATGGAAACATGGTCAAACAGATATTGCAGGACATAAGCTCTTAGAACTGCATTCAATAAGGTGCAACTACCCAATATGAGACACATAACTGCTACTTTCATGTCTTGCACGAGGTTATGAAATGAACGATTCCCTATATGATTGCATAATCATAGGTGCCGGTCCCGGTGGCATTCAGGCTGCCATCCACCTGGCGCGCTACAACAGGAATGTTCTGCTATTGGACAGGCCAGGCGGCAGAACACGGCACGCGTGGCATATTGAAAATTACCTGGGACACAAGCTTATTGCCGGTAAAAAACTTATTGACACAGGCCTTGATCAGATAAAGAGTTTCAACGTACACATTGAAAAAGCATCTGCTGTCAAAGTTCTTCAAAATGAGTATTTTGAGGTTTATACAAAAGAGCAGGTCTACAAGTCAAAATTTGTCATTGCTTCTTCTGGTGCTACTGAGAATCTGCCGCACATAAAAAATATGAACAGATTTTTTGGCAAGAGTCTCTTCACATGTGTTGACTGTGATGGATACAGAACTACCGGCAAGAAGTTAGTATTGCTAGGAAAATCATTGAGTGCAGCGCGCCTGGCAGTCGCTATGAAACAGATGTTCACCAGTGATATAACTCTGGTAATGACTGATTGCGAACTGCCGGCTGAAGATAATGAACTGCTGCTTGAGGATGAAATTAATTGCATTTTCGGGAAACCGGTGGAGTTTCTGGGAGACAATGCTCTTACCGGTATTAAGCTCGATGACGGTTCGATTATTGATTGTGAAGTTGTCATGGCGAATTACGGCTTTATCCTGAACGATTCTTACCTTGCAGAATTACCGCTTGAAAGGGATACTGATGGCTTTAAATTTATTACCAATAACTGTGAATCCTCAGTTAATGGGCTGTATGTAACTGGAGCTTTGAAACAGGGCAACGCGCAGGCAGTTATTGCCGCGGGGCAGGGAGCTGCTGTTGCCATCGAAATTAACAAGAAGCTTCTGGAGATCTGACGTACCGTAAAAATCACCACCAGGTGATTACAACCAATACATTTCGAAAACTTCACGTACCGGGGACTATTGATGCTCGAGTTAGAACCGTTTGCAACAAACAGTTCCACCCTGAATCTGCTCATGGTTATGGTTCTTGTCTGGACCTCTGGAGTTATTTTCAGGAAAATCAACCAGCCTCCTGTCCTGGGAGAGCTCCTGGCAGGTTTTATTTTCGGACCCTGTCTTTTAGGTATAATACAACCTGACCCAACCCTGTCAGTCCTTTCTGAGCTGGGTGTTTTTTTTATAATGTTTTACGCTGGTCTGGAAACTGATCCTCTGGCACTGAAAAAATTAGGGCGTCTTGCAGCCATGGTGGGATTCGGGGGATTTGTAATACCCTTTTCCCTGGGCTACGGTGTCTGCCGGCTTTTCTTTGATATAAGCAACAATCAGGCTCTATTCGTAGGCCTTGGCCTCTCAATTACAGCCATAGCAGTAAATGCCAGGGTTCTCAACGACATGTGCCTGCAGGAGTATAGGGTCTGCCCTGTTATAATAGGCGCCTCTGTTATAGACGACGTCTTATCCTTCGCTCTTTTCAGTGCAATCATCAGTGTCGCCTCAGGCGGTAGTTTTTTCGACTTTTCACAGATGGTCAAAGACCTCACAAAGGTGTTCCTGTTCTTCGGAGTCTCCGGCTTTATCGGTGTGCACCTGTTTCCAAGGTTTTCCAACTACTTCACTTCCCGAGAGTCAAAGGGGTTCACTTTCGCCCTCATAATGGCCCTTGTTTTCGGACTTATGGCTGAAATGGCGGGCCTTCATTTAATTCTGGGTGCTTACATGGCCGGTCTTTTTGTGAGAAGATCAATAACACACAAAGGGCTTTTCCAGAAAATTAATGACAGGTTCGTATCAATAACATACGGATTTCTCGGTCCAATATTTTTTGTCAGCCTCTCTTTTCATATCACCTTCGAAATATTTCAGACTCATCTCATCCTGCTTCTGATTCTCCTTCTGACTGCAGTAGCCGGCAAGGTTCTTGGGGCAGGAACCTTTGCATATTTGGGAGGTATGAGTCACAAAGAGTCGGCAGTAGTTGGCTTTGCCATGAACGGCAGGGGCGCTGTTGAACTGGTAATAGCATCTGTAGGGATCGAACTTGGTATTATCAACGACGTATTTTTCTCAATTTTGGTTGTCATTGCCTTTGTGACGACCCTTCTCACTCCTCTTTCCCTCGGTTTCTTTCTCAGAAAGAAAAGTCTTGCGGGCTTATCACTGATCGATGAACAGACTGAAACAGCCTGACAGCATATTCTAATTAACCATCCAGGCTATTTTCTACTACAAATCTTACAGATATCGATTATTATAGTCCCCGCACAAAATAGTATCTCATCAATTAAATAAATGAATAGTCCGATAACAATAAAACAAAAGTTATTACTATCAATAAATATCCTGTTTACATGATGCTGCATATTCTCCGCTTAACAATAATCACATTCCTTTTGATAGCATCGCCATGTTCTGCTGAGCTTTCTGAAGCGTACAGGGCGATGGACACCTTTTCCAGTGTCTTCGCCATTATTCAAAACGATTATATTATGCCCACCGACAACAGAGAACTTCTTAAGGGCACAATTAAAGGAATACGCAACCTTCTTGGAAAAAAAATTACCGTAAGAGAATCCGATGATAAAACAAAAATGCAAATATCTTTTAGCGATGCTCAAGGTAGTGTGATCGACATTCAAAAGGTTAACAATAACGCATATATGATGCTTAATAGCGTCGCGATGGTACTTTCGCAAATTTTCAGTGAATTCCCAGAAACAAACAAAACAGATATCATTTATGCGGCCACGGAGGGTATGGTCGCTACCCTGGACCCGCATTGCGCCTTTATAAAACCAAATGAATTTCTGGAATTACAGATTACCAACGAAGGTGATTATAAGGGGGTCGGAATTGATATTACCGTAAGGGACGGATTGCTTACCATTGTTTCGCCCTTTACGGGGTCACCAGCGTTGCGAGCCGGTCTGAGGGCGAATGACAACATACTGAAAATACAAGATATACCTACAACCGGGATGAATCTGAAGCAGGCGGTTAATTTTATCAGGGGAGCAAAAGATTCTGAAGTAGTGCTCTCAATAATGCGTAAAGGCTGGAAGGAACCCAGAAATTTTACAATTAAACGTGATGCAATTCCACAGAACAGCGTTACCTCAAAGATGCTTGATCGGGGATTCGGCTACATCAGCATCAACCGTTTTTTATCAAAAACCACAAGAGAAATGGAGCAGGCGCTCGCAGATGTAACAGACAGCAGAACATTAAAGGGACTCGTCCTGGATTTGCGATACAACCCGGGAGGCTTAATGGAACAGGCTATCAATATAACAGACTTTTTTCTTGAGGAAGGCCTAATAGTTGTCACCAAGGGCAGGTTAAATAAACAGAAAAAAGCATACAGAGCCCGTATAGGGGCCAGACGATATGATTTCCCCATTATCATTCTTGTAAACGAGGGAAGCGCCAGTGCTACAGAAATTATTGCTGCTGCTCTCAAGGAAAATCACAGGGCCGTCATCATTGGCTCACAGACCTTCGGTAAAGGTTCCGTGCAGACAATCTACCCATTAAAAAACGGTTCGGCATTAAGGCTCACCACTTCAGAATTTTTCACACCATCCGGACTCGGAGTCCAAGAGATGGGGGTTTCCCCGGATCTTATAGCTGAAATGTCTGATAGAAATCTCGATTTCATGACTGAAAAGAAACTGAATACATCTCTGCCGAAAGCACGTCACAGTACTCCAGATAATATACCGAAAGTCACGCTGGGCAATACCTCTAAAGATCCAATGCTGTCTCTGGCCCTGGAACTCCTACATAATTCCCGGACCGACAGTTATAATGATCTACAGGATTCGATAAAAAAAGTGGCATCACATATCAGTAATAATGGAGACTGATTGTAGCCGGCATGCTATTATGAAATGGAGTGTTCTCCAGGCAAATGACAGCTAACCCTAATATTTCAAAATTACTCATGAAATATTCGGGCTAGACTGGTAATAATCATAACCACTGCTCTCTAAAGCCTTCAATATTTCATTTCCTCGGGAAAGTAACTTTATTACTGTCCTACCGGTTGCAAACCTGGCAATCATCATAAAGGTAAAAATATGTCAAAAAACGGTAGACGCTCGTTTCTCTGCCCAAATTGTCGGCGATTAATCAGTAGCGGTATGGACCAGTGCCCGTATTGCAATATTAGTAATCCCGGATCATGGCGGCACAATAATCTTATAAGCAGAGGATTCCAGGACCCTGAGCAGCTGGTTAAAATTATAATATACACCAATGCAGGAATGTTTATTCTATCATTGTTGTTTTCCAGGAGTGGTCCAGGTCTATCTTTCAATCCTCTATCCTTCCTGTCACCGGACAACAACAGCCTTTTAATTCTCGGCGCCACCGGAACTATTCCCATCAACGGACTGCACAGGTGGTGGAGCCTTGTCTCTGCAAACTATCTGCACGGCAGTATCCTCCACATACTATTCAACATGTTTGCCTTCAACCAGCTAGCTCCCTTGGCGATCAAAGAGTTCGGCAGTCACCGCATGTTCATCATTTATACAGTTGGCGGTATTCTAGGTTTCCTGGTTTCATATTTTGCCGGAGTCCGTTTCACTATAGGCGCCTCGGCAGCGGTATGTGCCCTTATGGGTGCAATACTATATTATGGCAAAAGCCGGGGCGGGGGGTATGGCCGTGCTGTATACAGCCAGATAAGCGGCTGGGTTGTCAGCCTTTTCATTTTCGGCTTCCTGGTTCCGGGAATAAACAACTGGGGTCATGGCGGAGGCTTGGCAACAGGAGCATTACTCGGATTTGTTCTCGGTTACCGGGAAAGAAAAAAGGAAAGCTTTCTTCACAAAACACTTGCCTGGGGATGCATGTTCCTGACAGCAGCTGTTCTGGTTTTTTCAATATCTATCGGCATTGTTTCCCTGCTGCTATGATGCACAGTTTCTTTGGTAAAGATAGAATCCGTCAATTATGGCTGTAGTTTTCCGGCAATCTTTATCAAACCATTTCCGCATTAATAATATTCTGATTTTTCTTGACATTTTTCATATTTTTCTGAATAAATATCATGTCATATCCCGTATCACTTTTCAAGAATGATACTGTTGCACATGAGGCCTTAAATGACGTTATCGAACATCCCACAGGAATCGAAAAAATTTGAAATACAGACTTTCAGGAAACCAAGAAACCTGAAAAATTTTAGAAAAACTCATGTTCCTTTTTCCGGTTCACCACGAAAACATCCTTATGATAAAGATAAAGTTCTTTTACTCTCAGATCCTTACAGCAGTTTTTCCACTTACTACGAATTCAATACAAAAGACATTCTCTATGTTCAGGAATTGCCGAGTATTGTGAACATGGATGATGAAGTTGTCACCATGGTTCGGGTCTGGGTCAGAAAAAAAAGTATAGGTTTACGATTTACACCTTTTGTTGTTGATGACATTGACTTATAGCCGCCTGCTCATTCATCCCCAAAATTATCGCTTGGTCTTAACAGTTTTCATTAATCGTTAATTAAGGAAAATATAAGCGACTTCTTTTGGAAATTCGCATGAGGAAATCTTGCGTTTTTCCTTTTAGTATGATTTGTTTCATCTTTTATAAATTTTAAATTTGATTATTGTATGTTTTGTCATATTTAGACTTATCAGTCAAACTCTATAGTGAGGTAACAAGTTGAAAAAGAACATAAAATTTGCAATCGGCACCGTTATAACAGTCATGTTGTGTCTTGTGCCTTTGCTGCATACATCACATGCAGCAGTTGAGCTTTCAGCATCAAAAAAACTCAAACTTAATACTCAACCGCTTGATATAGCCAACTCAGAAGACGGCCGCCAGCTTTACATTCTAAGTAAGGGAGAAATCCTCGTTTATTCTCTTGCGGAAGATATTATTACAGACAAAATCCAGGTTGACGAAGCATACGACAGAATTTCATCACTTCCTAATGCCGGCACTCTAATTCTAAACAGCAGTACATCTACAAAAATTGAGATTATCCAACTCGAGTTCATCAAAAACATTAATATTGCCGACCATCCTGTTAAAGGTCCTGTAAACGCCCCGGTAACTATTGCTGTTTTCAGTGATTATCAATGACCTTACTGCGCTCGTGTTGAGCCAGTTATCCAGCAGGTGCTGGACAAATATCCTACAGAGGTCAAATATGTTATCATGCATTATCCACTGCCAAACCACAAATTCGCAAAAAAAGCTGCAACCGCAGCCCTTGCAGCAGACAAGCAGGGTAAATTCTGGGAATACAATTCCCTTCTCTTTGAAAATTACAACTCCATAAACGATTCGAAAATTGAACAATTTGCCAAAGACCTTTCTCTGGACATGGAGCAGTTCAATAATGACATGAAAGACAAAGGTATTGCCACGCTGATCTCACGGGATGTAAAAAACGGTGCAATTGCAGGAGTTCGCGGCACCCCAACCATATTCATAAACGGCAGACGCCTCAAAGACAGGTCCCTGCAGGGATATCAACAGATTATCAACAAGCTTCTTCAAAAATAGAAGCTCCCGTGCGGGTAAAAGTAATAATAAATGTATAAGAAATTTTTCGGATTTATAGACAGGCCGTTTCAGCTTCTGCCAAATCCGGCCTATCTCTTTTTGAGCAGAAGTCACGAGGAGACACTGGCTCATCTTGTTTATGCCGTCTCTCATGGAGATGGGTTTGTTGAGGTAACTGGGGAGGTTGGAACAGGAAAAACCACTCTTTGCAGGGTTTTCCTGGAAAGCCTTGATGACGATGTTGAAGTAGCCTACATTTTCAATCCCAAGCTGAACGCATTGCAGCTTATCAAGGCAATTAATGATGAGTTCGGTATCCAATCCGATGCAGAGAACATTAAAGACCTAATCGACATCCTGAATACCTTCCTCATAGAGAAAAAGGGGGAAGGAAAAACCAGCATCCTCCTTATTGATGAAGCTCAAAACCTGAGTATGGAGGTGCTGGAACAGTTGAGACTCCTTTCTAACCTTGAAACCAGTTCGGATAAGCTGTTGCAGATTATCCTGGTTGGTCAACCGGAACTGGCCGACATGCTGGCATCCCGTGAACTCAGACAATTAAGCCAGAGAATTACTCTTCGCTGCCAATTATCACCTCTGGGCCCCACTGAAAGCATAGAATACATCAAACATCGCATCAATGTGGCATCGCAGGAACCTTTTGTAAAGTTTACCAAAGCTGCATATCGTTTGATTTATAAGTACTCAGGCGGGGTGCCGAGGTTGATTAATATTGTATGTGACCGTGCTTTGCTTACAGCTTTCGGATATCATAAACATACAATCAGCGGTAGTATTGTAAAAGGGGCGGTGAAGGAACTAACCAAAACAGGAGAACTGAAACCTGCCACAATAACGCTATTAAGAAAAGACGTGCTAGGTGCTGCGGCCATTTGCCTTGCCTTGCTGCTTCTTATCCTTTTTTACCCTAAGAACCTCAATATTAATTCTCTGATTAAAACAAAATCGGCCGATAAAAATGTCCAGGTTGTTGATGTAGCACCTGATGTAAAAAAGGAAATAACCTCCCCTACCACTCCTTCACCGGTACCTGAAAAGCTCGAGCAGAAAAACAAACCGGAACCGGGTAAAAAGGGTGAGCCGGTGATCAAACCTCAAGTAACAGAGCCTGAAATCAAAGCAATTCCAGCCGTACCCAAGGCAACAGAAAAATCACCACCCAATTCTGCAATAAAACTTGCCCAGGCAACAAAGGCGATTGGACAGAAAAAGCTGCCCCCAGAAAAAAAGCTTAACATAAAAGCAATTCCAGTGGTGCCCTCCGAAAAAGAAAAATCACCATCTGTTTCTACCAAGAAGCTTGCCCAGAAAATAAAAAAACTTGAACCAGGAAAACCACCCCAGGCAACTAAGCCTGAAATTAAAACTGCACTCAAAGAAACTTCTGCTAAAGAAAAGCAGCTCCCTGTTCAATCTCCTAAGCAAGTTCAGACTATAAGAGCTTCTAAACAGAAAAAGGCATCACAAGTTATTGAGCCTGAGATCAAAACAATCCCCAAAACGGCAGCTTTAGCAGAAAAATCACCTCTTGATCAGACACAGAAACAGCCTCAAATAAACATTGCAACCGCTCCGAAAATGAAAACCGTTCAGGAGCAACAGCCAAAAATAATAGAACCTGAAGTCAAAGCAATTCCTATAGAACCGTATGCTGCAAAAAAACCATTACCCGATGCAAAACAGAAGAAGATACAGGCCAAGAACGATTTCGAACAGTTCTTACTGGAAATGGATATCGGATCTTCACGATATGAAGCGATTACTGTTGCTGTCAGAAGATGGGATAAAAACGCTGCTGTAAAAAAACAAATCATTGGAAAACTGAATGATGCAGAATACTTCCGTCTTGCTGCCCAACAGAATGGTCTGTCCGTTCGCAAGGTGGAAGGAAGCCTGAATGTCCTCAAATCACTTAACATGCCCGCAGTTCTTGAATTACAGGTACCTGGCAACTCGTCACCCGGTTATCTGACGATAAGTGAAATAAGTAACAACAAGGTCACTCTCAACAGAGGTGCTGATACAATTGAAATTGATGGTAAACAATTATCGAAATACTGGGCTGGCATTATATACTTGCCCTGGAAGAATTTCTTAAATTTCACCGGTACGATTCCGATAAATTCCCCAGGAGAATCAACTGTTGCTTTGAAGAAATTATTGCAGGAATTAGGGCACAAAGGATTAACTATTAACAATACCTATGATGAACGAACCAAGCAAATAATAAAAAATATCCAGGAAAAAAACAGGATTAATAACGATGGTGTGGTTGGTTCACTTACCAAGATAGCAATATATAATGAGAAAAAGGATCTGCAGATCCCTCGTATAGTGAAATAGTAAGATACGATTACGGTTATGTTATTGATTAAAATGTATATTTTCACTTTGAATATTATTCATAAACAGCCTGCCAACAAAAGGGGGCACTTCAATTGAGTTCCATTCTTAACGCGCTAAAAAAACTAGAAAACAAGTTCCCTCAGCAGAACGGAAGTCATTCTTGGCCTGAGCAACTTGGTTCTGATACAGCCCCACAGAACGAAGATATCTGGAGACGGCTATTCAATAGTTCGACACTGCTATTTGCGCTTCTCATATTGTTGACTATTGGTGCTGGCCTGTTTGCGCGCCGGCACTTTATTGCCCATTGGGATAGTGTCTCTCCTGCCATTCAAGAACCGACTCGAGAATCGATTACTAATAACCGACCCGCACTGGCAGAACCCGGTGCCGATGAATTAATGAAACAGGCTGAAACTACCCACTTGGCCAAGCAGAAGACAAAAAATATTCCAGTAATTGTCAATAACAGGAAAAAAAGGATTATCGCAGATTATTCATCAGCAGGTTCAGATGTAGAAAAAAACATGCAACTATCGCGTGATTCAGCATCGTTTGCCAAGAACACACGCAACTCTGTGGTTGAAAACAGACCTGAATTAACGTATGAGAAGCTGGAAAATTCTTCACTCAAGCTTCAGGCTATCACATGGGACTCCAATCCTACCGACCGTTTTGCCCTCATCAATAATAGGATCGTTCGCTTGGGGGATTCAATAGACAACTTCTCGATAACTTATATCGGTATGGATTATATTGCGGTGAGAAAAAACGGAAAAAACTGGCGCATTCAATTTAGAATCAGGTAGTTAATCGTTCAACAATTAAGTCAAAAAGAACCTATCAGGACATTCATACTACTTATTTTTCATACGGCTCCACAGTTTTAGAAAAAAATCCCTAAACAACTTGCTGTTATGGCCAGGTTCCCCTTTGATCATTTCATTAAACTGACGCAGTTGATCATTTTCGGGCGGCACCAAAAACTCAATACCTATGTAAAAGGATGTTGATTCTTCAGAATCCACCGTATCAAACCAGATCGGCTTAACAGGTATGGATAGGTTCTCATCGCTCTCCCCCGATAAAGGAATTTCCAAGTACAGCATAATTTCGGGGTTTTCTTCAGGTGAATAAAACAGGTGGTGGTTGTCAACAAAAACGTGTTCAACTGTCAGGCCGGCTCCAAAGGGTGTAACATTATTTAGAGTTCCCGGTACTGGGCCGGCAACCAGAGGCCCATTCTCTCCTTTGCGCAGGACGAGATTCCCCTTTCGCAGAACAAGATTAACCGGAAGGTCGATTTCGACTCTTGTTAATTTTCTTTTCTCAACAATCATACATCGTTTCCGGTAAAGATATGAATGATGAAACCCCTTGATAAATCTTAGTTTTTAGTAATCTACAACCAGAACCTACTATTGTCAAACACAGATAAACATCGGTCTGTATTTGACAAACTGTACGGTGTTGGATATAGAATCATCGAATGATCAACATAATAATATAATATTTATGAGTAAATGAAGTTGTCTTGAATTAACATTCAACATAATTGATCTCCATCTCCTTATTGTGGGAGCAGGAACTTTAATACAGTTTAACATTTATCCGGGAGGAGCAACATGAAACTCTCTGTCTTTTGTACATTGTCCGTTATAGCAATCTCTTTTTGTAACGTATTACCAGCATATAGTGAAACAATGTACGTTTCAGATCAGCTGGTCATAACTTTGCGACGTGGCAAAAGTTCGCAGCATAAAATACTTGATACACTAAAAACGGGAAGCAAGCTGGAGGTCCTTGAAAAAGATGAAACATATGCACAAGTCCGCACCGACAAAGACGAGGTTGGATATGTAAAAGTCCAGTATCTCACCAAGGAAACACCAAAAACAATTATGATTTCACGACTCGAAAGAGAACGTGATAATCTAAAAAAGAAACTCGCATCCCTGAAAGACGTTGAGTCACGAATGACAGCTGAGCTGAAGTTAATCAGACAAAATCACAAAGATGAAATTAAGGCGCTTTCCGGGGATAAATCCTCCATCGACAAAGTGCTGCTTAATACAAAAAGTGAGCTGGAAGACGTCAACCTTCGCTTCGAAGCGCTCGTTGAGAAATCAAAGAATGTTGTAGTAATTTCGGAAGACCGAGATAGGCTTCGTAAGGAAAATATCCGTCTTAACTCTGAGATGCAGTTACTCAGCCAGGAAAACAAGAAGCTCATGCGTTCCGGCATGATACAGTGGTTTCTAGCCGGTGGTGGTGTGTTTTTTATGGGTTGGATTATCGGGAAGATATCAAGGAAGAAAAGAAGCCGTTTCTAATCATTCTGTTGAATAGTGGACCAGGTTAATATACCTGCCACGATCTTTTATGTTCAATAAATTTTTCATGCAACAACTATGAACTTTATAAGATGAACCTGCTCACCCTGTATAACACTATTTCATCAACACCACTTCTTATAAAGGTTTATCCTCCGTGTCTTTAACATTGTTAGCCAACCTGGCAGGCGGTATCGGCCTATTCATGCTGGGCATGATGTTAATGACAAACGGACTGAAACTTTCAGCAGGAAATGCCCTGCGCAACATTCTGGAACGATCTACCCGCACTGCATTCCGTGGTATCCTCTCCGGAGTATTCATTACATCTCTGGTACAATCCTCAAGCGCCGTTACGGTAGCCACTATTGGTTTTGTGAATGCCGGACTGCTTAACCTGACACAGGCAATAATGCTTGTTTATGGTAGTAATGTTGGCACCACAATGACCGGTTGGCTTGTTGCTACTATCGGCTTCAATGTGAACATCAAGGCGTTCTCTTTACCCGCTATTGGGATCGGCATGATGTTTCAACTCGCGAAAACAAACCCCCGACTTGCTGCTCTTGGCGAATCCCTGGCAGGTTTCGGCATTTTTTTTCTTGGAATCGAGATAATGAAAACTACATTTGCCGGAGTCGGCGGCTCCATCCAGCTTGAATCACTGGACTACAGTGGGGCCACCGGCCTTCTGCTATTTTCTGGTACTGGTTTTCTTCTCACGTTCTTCATGCAGTCCTCCAGTGCCGCCATGGCCATAATCCTCACTGCGACAGGCGGAGGAATTATACCAATTAACGTTGCAGCCTCCATGGTAATCGGCTCCAACCTGGGGACAACCACGACAGCCGCAATTGCCTCCCTGGGAGCAACTCCTAACGCTAAACGTGTTGCTGCCGGCCATGTTATTTTCAACCTGATAACGGGGCTGGTGGCTCTTGCTATACTGCCGGCCCTGCTTTTTTCCCTGGAAAGGCTGCGTCATGTTTTAGGCATGGAAACAGGGCATTTGACACTCCTTGCCCTGTTTCATACAACTTTCAACATATTAGGTGTTCTTATACTTCTGCCCTTAACCGTCAGAATGGTCCGTTTTCTGGAACAACGTTTCCGCATCTCAGAGGAAGATGAGGCTCTACCACGATATCTGGATCGCAATGTAGTTTCAACTCCCACCCTGGCCCTGCAGGCTATGGCAATGGAGCTGGGCAGGGTCGGTGCTCTTGCTAGAAGAATGGCATTGGGTGCAATCAGCAGTGAAACCAGTGCCAGCCCCAGGCTGAAACAGGAATCAGCGGCCCTGGATAATCTTGTTGACGCTATTGGAGATTTCAGCTCATCAGTACAACGCAGAAACCTGCCTCCCCAACTTGACGACCAGCTTCCCAACGCGATGCGTGTTTCCCGCTACTACACGGAAATAGCGGAACTGGTCAAGGCCACAACTAAAAGCCAGTTGAAAGGCACCCCCATAAGTCATCCTGTCCTTTCTGAACAGATTGCAAATTTTAAAGGGAGTGTTGCCAAGCTCCTTGAAAAAGCCGACGCACTGGACGAAGAGTATTCATCAGATGATTGTTCCGAACGAATGGAAGCTATTAACGAAGAATATCAGGAATTGAAGGCTGTTTTGTTGCGTGCAGGAACAGTAGGCGAAATAGGTGTTCGTCAGATGGTAAACAGGCTTGAGATGCTGAGCGACATTCGGCGCATAGCGGAGCAGGCCGAGAAAGGAGCAAGGTTCCTTTCTAATCTCAAGTCCCTGACCCCGCTCAGTCCTGACGAAGAAAAAGAGGTAAGGGCTGATTAACTGTTTGTTTTGTTGAAACAAAAATATGGATAATTTTCCATTATTTGAGTAAAACGTTTTATGAAATATGTGATTAATCTTCACGCTGTTGTTTTTTAATAATACTAAATATATTAATTCTGGAAATTCGCTACCCTGGGAGAATAAGCTTTATGGTGTATGTCGGAACCACAACTCAGGAATTGATGATCAGCATCATCAAGGAATGTTTGAATATTGACAAGGAAGCCTCCCTTCTTTATCGGAAAATTGCCGAACATACAGTAATCGAAGAGCAGAAAAAATTCTGGCTGGAAATTGCTGAAGATGAAGTAGCACACACACAATTCTGGGACGGACTTCTGGAGTGGTCACAAAATGGCATGCTTCCTCAGATTTTCGATGAACCGGATGTTGTATTTGAAGAACTGCTCTGCATAAAATCGAAGATCGGCAGCCTTACTAAATCACAATATTTCCCTCCAAAAGACCTGGCACAGTCTTTTCTTCTTGCATTTAAACTGGAATTCTATCTCCTTCACCCTGCCTTTGAATCATTATATCAGTATCTTAAATCACTGATACCGGGCAAGGAAAAAGAGGATTTCTTTGATAATCACCTTACACGGCTCTTTGAGGCTCTTGCCAGTTATGAGCTTGTAACTATAGAGCTGGAATTACTGGGCGAGGCAATCTACAGAATTTGGGAAGAAAACAAAAAGTTGGCGGCTCAAAGTAAAGATGATCCCTTAACAAAGGTTCTTAACAGACGGGGCCTCTTTAATGCCATAGTCCCTCTCTCCCACCTGGCTCAACGTAATCAGATGAATATCGGCATCATGATGGCAGATATTGACAACTTCAAGAAGATCAATGACAGTTTCGGTCATCAATTCGGTGACCGTATCCTTAAGCATGTTGCATCCACAATACATAATTCTGTCAGGAACTCTGACGTTGTAGGAAGATATGGCGGTGAGGAATTTCTCATTTTCCTTTCTCAGGTTGAACCCGATTTCATTCATGCCGTTGGTGAAAAAATTCGTAAATCAGTTGAAGAAGGGAGCAAGGATCATGCTGGTATCACCATAAGCATCGGAGTATCCCAGGGGACGATAGAAAGCTGGCAGGTTGAAAAAGAGCTCAACGAACTCATTCGAATTGCAGATAAAAATCTATATAAGGCAAAAGAAACAGGTAAAAATAAAGTTATTTCCTGATGAAAAAAGCGAACCGGGCTTCTTCCTCCAGTATCTTTTTCTCCTCTTCATTTTTTTTAATCAATAAAACAACCGCGCTTGGTTATCCATGAAACATGGTCCCATTATAATAATTATCATGGGAGTATCCGGATCAGGCAAATCAACTATTGGTAGGCTTCTAGCCATAGAGAAATCCTTTGCTTTTTATGAAGCGGATGATTTCCATACCAAAGAGGCAATATCCAAAATGTCCGGTGGTGCCGCTCTTTCCGACGATGACCGTGCCCCGTGGCTTCACGCTATACAGAATCAAATATCCAGATTGAAACAAGAAAACGAGCCGGCTGTCATAGCATGCTCGGCACTCAAAAAATCATACCGTCAACTACTACGAAACTGCAGCAGCAACATTACTTTTATACATCTTAAAGGCAGTAAATCAATTATTGCTGCCAGGCTCAAAAAAAGAAGAAATCACTTTATGCCGCACAGTCTGTTGGATAGCCAGCTTGAAACACTGGAAGAGCCCAGTAATGCACTACAAGTTGATATAAACGAGGAACCACCGAAAATTGTAAATCGTATTATAAGTTTTCTTTTGGAGGAACATTGACGTGGGAGTTTATGATATTTCACTGCCTATTACACAGAATCTTGTCACCTGGCCCGGTGACCCGGTAATTGAATTAGAAAAAGTTTATCAACTTGAACAGGGTGATGTGGCAACTGTAAGTAGGATTAACATGTGCGTGCACTCAGGAACCCATGTAGACGCTCCGGGCCACTTTATTGCGGGCGGCAAAAGTGTTGATGAACTTGATTTAACCATTCTGACTGGCAGCGCTCTTGTAGTTGACGCTTTAGAAGCCGACAACATTAATGCGGCTTTTCTTGAAAAAATAGACATTCCAGCAGGAACAAACCGACTCCTTTTTCGTACCCGTAACTCTGAATTGTGGTCGGATGCACAACAGATGTTCACAGAAGATTTTGTCGCAATCTCAGAAGATGGCGCTCATTGGATTACGGAAAACGGTATCCAACTGCTAGGAGTCGATTACCTTTCGGCAGCCCCGTTTGGAGATTCTAACCCTGTTGTACACAAGATTCTTCTAAGAAAAGAAACTATTATTGTGGAAGGACTCAACCTGTTAAATATCGAGCCCGGCAGCTACCAGCTCGTCTGCATGCCATTGAAGATTGTGGGTGCGGATGGGGCTCCAGCACGGGCAATTCTTATTGATGAAAAAATTGAGTAGATAATGTGATTTGCCAATCAATTTTATGGCAGGAGAATACCAGTATATTTTTTAGCTTATACAGCAAATCCCTGCCTGGATTTGGCAACCACACCAGGCAGTACCTCAAGAAATGTATCGACCTCGAACCTGGTGTTCATGCGGCTCAAGCTGATTCGAAGTGTGCCATGCAGATGTGTTTCCGGCACTCCCATAGAAGTTAGCACATGGGAAGGATTCAAGTCCCCACTGTGACAGGCGGAATGCGCTGAAACAGCAACTCCTTTTTCATCAAGCTCCTGGGTCATACTTGTCGAAGAACAGTTCCTAAAGCTTACGTTCAGGGTGTTTGCAAGCCTGCTGTAATTATCTCCGTTTACAATTGTGTCAGGGATTGTTGTACAAATTGATTCTTCGAGATAATCGCGAACTTCAGTAATTTTCTTCTTGTAATCTGGCAGAAATTTTCCTGCCAGCTCACAGGCCTTTCCAAACCCAGCAACTCCGCCGACATTTTCAGTCCCAGCCCTTCTACCCTCCTCCTGTCCAGCACCCATGATAAGAGATGTATACGGCGCAGCCCTTCGTACATACAGGCAGCCGACACCTTTTGGGCCATGCAGTTTATGGGCGGCCATACTCAGGTAGTCTACAGATATTTCGCTTGCATCCAGAGCAACCTTACCAGCCATCTGTACAGCGTCGGTATGAAACAGGACAGCATTGTCCCTGCAAATTGACCCTATTCTGTCAATTGGCCATAGCACCCCGGTTTCGTTATTTGCGGCCATAAGCGTAACCAGCACCGTGTCCTTCCTGATTGAATCAGATAGCTTGTCAAGGTCGAGCCTCCCCCGGCCATCAACTCCAAGAAATTCTATTTCATAACCATATCTGTCTTCCAGGAAGCGAAGGGGCTTGAGTACCGAGTCGTGTTCTACTTGTGAGGTTATTATATGTTTTTTCCCAGGTGCTGAAGAGATGGCACTCCAAATAGCGGTATTGTTAGCTTCAGTGCCACCACCGGTGAATACAATTCTTTCTGGACGGGTGCCGATCAACCCGGCTACCTGCTCCCGTGCCATGTCCACAGCATATTTAGCCGCTTCACCATAACGGTGACCGCTTGACGGGTTTCCAAACCGATCACCAAGGTATGGCAATATTGCCTCACGCACCTGTGGGTCTATAGGCGTTGTTGCGTTGTTGTCAAAGTAAATGCTGCTCATTTTTTACTGCATTCTCCGAATGAATAT
Source organism: uncultured Desulfobulbaceae bacterium (assembly GCA_945787325.1). Taxonomy (GTDB): domain Bacteria; phylum Desulfobacterota; class Desulfobulbia; order Desulfobulbales; family BM004; genus CALZHP01. The sequence continues at coordinate 29,982 of CALZHP010000009.1, read as the reverse complement.
TCCTCTTTTAATCCGTTTTTATAAAAATGAATTGAGCGATTTTCAACTTTGTTAAAATGCGCGAAAGAGGATATTCCGCTATAGTAGGCTATGCGGGATGTCCTCTGACAAAACAGATTAGATAAAATTGGAAATCCCGAAGGGTTTCAAATTGTGAAAGAAGTCCTGAGTGTAACCTCCTTAAAAACAATAAAAATAATTTCTTTCATAATTTGAAACGCTCAATTCATTTAGAAACTCATATTTCCAACATCCTGTCAAGTGCTATCTTGGCAAGTTTTGCTGTCTCTGAGTCCACTGTAATTTGATTGACTACATGCCCTTCTGCAAGATTATCCAGCACCCATAAAAGGTAGGCGGGTTTGATTCGATACATTGTTGAGCATAAACACTGGAATGGAGACAACGAATGAACTTCCTTATCCGGGTGACGCTTGTGCAGGCGGTTGACCAGATTTATTTCTGTACCAACGGCCCAGTGCGAGCCTGTCGGAGATTCTGAAACCGTATTAATAATGACTTCTGTTGAACCGTACTTGTCAGCGGCTCTAACAACCTCAAAGCGACATTCGGGATGAACGATCACTTTTATTTCCGGGTCCTTTTGACGCCACATGCGCACGTGTTCTTCGGTAAACTGCATATGCACCGAACAGTAGCCATTCCATAAAATTACTTTAGCTTTTTTCAGCTGGTCTTCAGTGTTGCCCCCAAGAAGTTTCCCACGTTCCCAGAGAACCACTTCGTCATCCGGTATGCCAAGCGCAAAGGCAGAGTTTCGGCCCAGGTGTTCATCGGGAAAGAAAAATACTTTCTCACCTTTTTCCAAAGCCCAGGTAAGAACACGTTCAGCATTTGAGGACGTGCATACCGATCCACCCTTCTCACCCACAAAGGCCTTAATTTTTGCTGATGAATTAACATACGTAACAGGGATAATGGTATTACTATCAAGAATTTTATCCAGTTCACTCCAGCTCCACTTAACCCCTTCAATATCGGCCATATCAGCCATTGGACAGCCCGCTCTCAAATCCGGTAATACAACTGTCTGTTTGTCAGTTGTAAGGATATCGGCCGATTCAGCCATAAAATGCACTCCGCAGAAAACTATGTATTGCTTATCCCTGGAGGCAGCAGCATATTTGGCGAGTTTGAGAGAGTCCCCAGTCATATCTGCAAACTGGAAGGTAGCCTCTTGCTGGTAGTGATGCCCCAGTATCAGGAGTTTATCTCCCAATTCTTGTTTCCGGGCCTTAATTTTCTTAAGAATTTCCTCTTCTTTCTCATCAAGGTATTGCGGACCGATATCAACCTGCTGCAATGTTGCCATAATACTTTTTTCCCATTTTTTTCTTCATTTCCGGTTCATATTTTCTCGGACATAAATCATATAGCTTTAACCCATGCCGCACTGGGCCCTTTCTCACCCATTTCCTCTGCGAACTTTACAGCATCTCCAACCTTTAAATCGTTTATAGATATATCTTTCAAGGCGCCTTCATTGAAATAAATCTCACTTCCGTCCGGTGTTGATATGAAACCATATGCCTCATCATCAAACAGCGTTTTGATAATCCCTTCAGCTTCAAGTAGCTGAATACCCTCCTGTGCTTTGGATGTCTGCCGCTTTTTCCTTTGTATCTCCTTGAGCTGCTGGCCCAGGGTGTTAAAAGCGTCCACAAGCAATGGTACTACCTTCTCACCTTTTCTTTTGACGACAACTGTACCACTGGGAACAGCAGCTACAACTTTAATTTCATATCCACCTTCCCGGTGCGATTTGGTACCTTCGATAGTTACACGCAGATGCTGAACTATCCCAGGGTGATGACGCCCCAGCTTTTCTTTCTCTTCGTTAATTTTGTCCTGCCATAATTTCTTCATTTCAAGGTTTCGGGCATCAGCCTGAAGTTCCATGCGTCTTCCTCCATAGATAATACGGTATTCGCCTTTAATTCTTTCGGCGCCTGGTTAATTATTTCTTCGAAAATAAATTCGCAACTCGGTAACATTTCGTTGCACTCAGCAGCATGTTCTGTAGGGGGATCCTCGCAAGAGTACCGGTATTTTTAAAAACTTATATATTACCATAAAAACAGACTTATATACACTATCTGATATTTATTATGTATAAAAAAGTCTGGTAATATTAAAGAAACTCAACCAGAAAGCTGACAGGAATCGAAATTGAATCAATAAGACGTGTTTGTGTTTTATAACATTAGTCCACAATGATATTTCCAGAGGGATAAATCAAAAAACTTCAATTCTTAATGTAGTCCTATTTCGCTTTTCACATGCGGCATTTTTCTTGATTAATTAAACCAAGTCCACTATGATTGCCGAATTCTTCGGACTAAACATTCTCTTATATATTTGTTATTACTTTTTTACTACACTCTGGGACATATTTTATGCTGGTTAAAGACATTCTCAATCAAACAAAGATATCGATGAGTTTCGAGTTTTTTCCACCAAAACTTGAAAAAGACTGGGATGTACTCTTCCAGACTATTGCCGACCTGATGCCTTTGACTCCATGCTACGTTAGTGTGACTTACGGCGCAGGCGGCTCAACCCGTGACCGTACTCACAATCTTGTGGTAAGAATACATAAAGAAACGGATCTCACAGTTGTTTCACATCTTACCTGCGTAGGTTCGACTAAAAAAGAAATTCGCTCAATTCTTGAAAAATATGATGAAAACGGCGTAAACAATATTCTGGCCTTGAGAGGTGACCTGCCCAATGGAGTCAAGGAGTGGATTCACCAGGAAGATGGTTTTAATTATGCCACCGATCTGGTTGCTTTTATTAAAAAGAACTTTCCCAATATGGGTATCGGGGTTGCGGGTTTCCCAGAAGGACACCCCGAGACACCTAATCGCCTGATGGAAATAGATTATTTGAAAGAAAAGGTTGATGCTGGTGCCGACTATATTGTTACGCAGCTCTTCTTCGACAACCGTGATTTCTACGATTTCCGGGAACGGTGCGTACTTGCCGGGATCAATGTGCCCATCATTGCCGGAATTATGCCCATTACAACTCTAAAAGGCATGGTACGCATGGCGGAACTTGCAGCAGGAGCACGCCTCCCCGCCCGCCTGTTGAAATCAGTTGCACGTGCTGAAGATGACCAATATATAAAAAATGTTGGCGTACATTGGGCCACAGAACAGGTGCGAGACCTAATCGATAACGATGTTCGCGGCATCCATTTTTATACACTCAATAGCTCCAAGGAAACCCTTAAAATTTATAACTCTCTAGGCATAAAGGATTCGATCCAGTTACTCACCTGAGATGTCAGCTCCCGACTACTGTCATTTCTTTAACCTTTTTGCAGTTCTTGCCGGCTTCATTAGGAGTTTATAGTTTCCAGATATCTTTTAAACAATCCGCAACTCTTCCTTAGCCCGTTGAGGCTCTTTAAGGAGTGTCATACTATCAGACTGCAGTTTACTACCTGACTTTTGGATATGTATGTCTAGAAACTGAATAATGCTTTTCACCGACTTAGAACTGAAAACGGAAATCCTCAAAGCCCTTGAATCCATGGGTTTCTCAGAACTGACTCCCGTTCAGGAACAGACATTTGCGCATATCCTTAAAGGTCGCGACCTGCTGGCCCAAGCCGAAACCGGTTCCGGTAAAACCAGTGCATGTGCCATCCCCCTAATCCAGAAAATAGATCCTTCCATCAGGGATGTTCAGGCTCTGATCCTTGTACCGACACGAGAATTGGCACTCCAGTATGTTGACGAAGTGGATAGCATCTCACGTAATATGGATATCTCCCCATTTGCCGTTTACGGAGGTTTTTCCATGAGCATCCAAAGCGCCAAATTAAAAGACGGGGTGCATTTTCTGATCGCCACCCCTGGCAGGCTCATTGACCACCTGTATAATGGGGACCTTTCGCTGAATCATGTTAAAACTCTGGTTCTGGACGAGGCAGATGAAATGCTGAACATGGGATTTATAGATGATGTCCAGTTTATTATGTCCTGCATCGTCAGCGAACATCAGACACTTCTTTTTTCAGCTACCATGCCGGAGGATATTAATTCCCTGGCAGAATCATGTCTGAAGGAACCTGTAAAAATTGAGCTCAATCTTGAAGAAGTGGCTCCGCAGAACATCACCCACTATTTTAAATTTATCCCGCATCATAAACGCTCTGAAGCTGTTATAGAATATCTCAAAAAGGAATCGCCCCGGCAGGCAATAATTTTCTGCAACTCCAGGCGCAACGGCGAACAGCTCTTCAACAGGCTTAAGAGTACTGTTAAATCACTTGAATACATTCATGGAGGTTTGGACCAATCGCGCCGTACTTCAATCTTCAACAGTTTCAAAAAGAAAAAGATCAAGGTGCTGCTGGCCACGGATGTCGCTGGGCGCGGACTCGATTTTTCGCACGTCACACACGTGATCAATTTCGATTTTCCCCACACCACGGAAATCTATACGCATCGCACCGGAAGGACCGGCCGTATGGGAAAATCAGGCAGCGCGTTTTCCCTGGTAACTGCCCGCGACCTGGCGATTGTTAAAAAGCTTCTGCATGTCAACCGTATCGAGCCGGAATGGGACGGAAAAGCTCCTGATTTTAAACGCAAATCACGCTCCAGATCCGGGAGAGGAGCTAAAAGATATGGGAAGAAACCTTACGGCCCCAGGAAAGATTTACATGGTAAAAGACACAGCAAGCCAAAAACTCGTGGTTAATGTGGTTAATACTGTAACGCCGCTATTTTATTGGCGTACGTCAGTAAACAGGCTATTGTCTTGAATTGCTATTACCACAATTTAAATCGTACTTGTTATTATGCTGCCCTATATAACAATATTCTTTTCATCATTTATAATTGCTCTTTCCGGTGCACTGATGCCGGGCCCACTTCTCACAGCTACCATCAGTGAAAGTTCGCGGCGTGGTGCTCACGCAGGTCCGCTACTGATTGTAGGTCATGGAATTTTAGAACTCACCCTTGTCATTGCCCTTCTGCTTGGCCTGGCTCCTTACCTCAGGCAGGAAAAAGTCTTTATCTTAACGGCATTTATCGGTGCCTTTATCCTTTTCTGGATGGGTGCCAACATGCTCAAAAGTCTCCCTGACCTCAAACTTTCATTGGAGACAAAAACTGAAAAGCACAGCCACTTGATAATGACCGGCATTCTGATGAGCATTGCCAATCCCTACTGGACTATCTGGTGGATCACCATTGGACTGGGTTACATTATCTACTCCATAGAATACGGTATATTGGGTGTGTTGTTATTCTTCTCGGGACATATATTAGCCGACCTGGCCTGGTATGCCTTTATCTCAGCTGCTGTCTGGAAAGGCCGTCAACTTATCAGTAACAGGATTTACCGTATTGTGATCGGGGCATGCGCTCTTTTTCTAATATTTTTCGGCGGCTATTTTGCTTACGCGGGGTTCCAGAAAATCGCGGTGTGGAATTGAAACCTACAGCCATTTCCAAAAATCCAAAACTGCATTACGGTTGGTTAATCGTCATGGCCGGTACGCTCTGTATTTTCGCGGGACTTGGTTTTGGCCGTTTCGCCCTTGGTATGCTTCTGCCGTCCATGGCCCCCTCGCTCAATCTGACTTATTCTCAAATGGGACTCATCAGTACTTTTAATTTTATCGGCTACCTGCTTGCTGTTCTTGCCTGTGGTTTTTTTACTACCCGGATCGGGACCAGGAAACTTATCTTCTTATCGCTGCTCCTGGTTGGTAGCACTATGTCACTAATCAGTTTTGCCGATAATTTTACCAGCGTGCTGCTTCTTTACACACTAACAGGTGTTGGCAGCGGTACATCAAATGTTCCAATGATGGCGCTAGTGTCGATGTGGTTTTCCAGCAGGCACCGAGGAAAAGCCGCGGGTTTTATAGCGATCGGCAGCGGTTTTGCAATCCTGCTTGCTGGAAAACTAGTTCCCTTCCTCAATACTCTCAGGGGGGTTGATGGCTGGCGGTTGAACTGGCTTGTGCTTGGCATTATTGTTCTTTTCATTGCATTTATCTGCTACCTGGTTCTTAGGGATTCACCGGCAGAGGTCGGTCTGGCTCCATACGGAGTTTTAAGGTCCGACCAAAAGGGTAATGACAAACATGAGCTTGAAAAAGATAATTCTTCCAGCACCAACCGAAAGAGTATTTACCATATGGCAGCCATATATTTCCTCTTTGGTTACACTTATGTCATCTACGTGACTTTTATGGTAACAACCCTTGTTCAGGAAAGGGGCTTTTCCGAAGCAGCAGCCGGCAATCTCTGGTCCTGGGTGGGACTACTGAGCATCTGTTCTGGACCCGTGTTCGGAACACTATCTGATAAGCTTGGCAGAAAAACCGGTCTGATCACCGTCTTTTCTCTGCAGGCATTTTCTTACCTCCTCATTGCCCTCAATCTGCCGGGTATATTCCTTGTGTTGTCTATTGGCTGCTTCGGTATAGTCGCGTGGAGCATCCCCTCAATAATGGCGGCCCTTGTCGGAGATTATGTTGGACCCCAAAAAGCTGCTGGCGTTTTTGGCTTTATTACTTTTATTTTTGCTATAGGCCAAATAGCAGGACCATACATTGCCGGGATTATTGCAGAAAACACTGGAAGCTTCTCAGGCAGCTTTTTGATGGCAGCGCTATTTGCCGGAATGGCGGTAATTCTTTCAGCATCGTTGAAAAAGCCGTAAATATCCTGATCAAATCTGCATGCCGGCAAATTGTCTTTTGCGCTCCAATTAGAAAATAAACTTTCGAAAGATAAAAACTATTTATAATCCTGATAAAATACTCTATTTTAATTTACTAAATAAAAAATCACCCTAAACAACCAATTCCTTCTCAACTGATTCTTCTTGGCAAAACGGGTGGGTAAAAATGATGAACAAGAAGTACTTTCTGGCCGGTGATATCGGCGGTACCAAAACTAATCTTGCCGTCTTTACCAACGAAGGCGACACCCTGGCAACCATTCATGAAAAGACGTTCGCCAGTTCCTCCTATTCCAGCCTGGATATGATCATTAAAGAGTTTCTTGCAAGCTCTGATATTCAATTAAAGTGTGCATGTTTTGGTGTAGCGGGTCCAGTTTTGGAAGACAAGGCTGACATAACCAACCTTCCATGGACAATTGTTACGAAACAGCTACGGGAGTCGTGCGGGCTCCAGTCAGTACACCTTATTAATGACCTTACAGCAACGGCCAGTGCCGTCCCCTATCTAACAAAAGATGATCTGCATACACTTAACAGCGGCAATGCCCTTTCCAGAGCTGCCATAGCAGTCATCGCACCCGGTACAGGACTAGGTGAAGCATTTCTCACCCACAATGGCTCGAACTATACAGCTCACCCATCCGAAGGAGGTCATTGCGACTTTGCTCCTGCAAATGAAATGGAATCAGATCTGCTTCGGTTTCTTCAGGGAAAATACGGTCATGTAAGTTATGAACGTATATGTTCAGGCCGCGGCCTTCCAAACATTTTCGACTTTATAAAAGAGAAAGGGGTGTACCCTGAACCGCAGTGGCTTTCTGAACAACTGCTTCAAGATGACCCAACACCCATTATCGTCAATGCCGCACTAGATGAAGATAAGCAATGCCAGATCTGCAGTGCCACCCTGGAAATCTTTGTTTCAGTATTAGGTGCCGAGGCCGGCAATCTGGCCCTTAAAGTTATGGCGACGGGTGGAGTTTATCTTGGGGGCGGCATCCCGCCACGCATACTTCATGCTTTGCAAAACGGCGACTTCATGCGTACCTTTCGTGCCAAGGGACGTCTTTCTGATACACTTGATGACATACCGGTCTACGTCATAATGAATCCGAAAGCGGCATTACTGGGTGCTGCATATTATGCTCTGCAGCAGGAGAAATTTAATGGATAAGAAACTGGCCCAGAAAATTGCGATTGTCATCGCTATTATCGGAGTCATAGCTGCTTTCAAATTCTTCAACCTTGGCCAGTATTTCACTCTTTCATACATAAAGGCATCTCAGGAAAGCTTCGCAAACCTGTATGCCGAAAATCGCATAACGGTCATTGCTGCCTATATGGGCATTTACATCCTGGTTACAGCCCTTTCACTACCAGGTGCCGCCATACTTACCCTGGCAGGTGGGGCCATATTCGGGTTCTGGGTAGGACTGATTGTCGTTTCGTTTGCAAGTACAATAGGTGCCTCCCTTGCCTGCTTTGTCTCCCGTTTCCTTTTGCGAGAGTGGGTACAGGGGAAGTTTGGTGAAAAACTTGTCGCTGTTAATAAGGGTATAGAAGATGAGGGAAGTTTTTATCTGTTTACTCTTAGGCTGGTACCTGTTTTTCCTTTTTTTGTTATCAACCTGGTTATGGGACTGACTAAGATGCCCATCTTTACCTTTTACTGGATTTCACAGTTGGGAATGCTACCGGGTACAGCAGTATATGTTAACGCCGGCAAAGAACTTGCCAAGATAGATTCCCTCTCGGGAATTCTATCCCCCGGCTTGATCATCTCATTTGTTATCCTCGGTATCTTTCCCATCACAGTAAAAAAGATTCTTTCATATTATAAAGCGAAAAGGTCTTAAAATGACAAATTTCTTACTATCGGAGGCTGCATATGGCTAGTTATGAATTCGATCTTGGTGTTATTGGCGGAGGAGCTGCAGGGCTTACGGTTACTTCCGGAGCTGCCCAGCTTGGTGCCAAAACACTTCTTATAGAAAAGGAAGAAGCGCTTGGTGGGGATTGTCTGCATTTTGGCTGTGTACCCAGCAAAACGCTCATCAAAACCGCTCACGTATATCATACAATTAAAAACTCAAGGCACTACGGGTTACCGGCGGCTGAAATCGGTCCGGTTGATTTCAGAGATGTCTCAAAGCGCATCCGGTCGGTGATCGGTACCATACAGAAACACGATTCTGTCGAGAGGTTTTGTAAGCTTGGTGCTAGAGTTGAATTTGGCCAGCCCACTTTTACCGATGAACATTCTATCCGTCTGAACGGTAAAAATTATTCTGCTAAAACCTGGTTGATAGCCACCGGCTCGTCTCCAGCAATCCCACCGGTTGAGGGTTTAGACAAGACACCTTACATCACGAACAAGGAAATATTCTATCTGGACAAACTTCCTGCATCTATGGTTGTGCTAGGTGCGGGGCCCATAGCAACAGAAATGGCTCAGGCATTCAATCGATTGGGCACAAAGGTTCATGTTATCCAGAGAAGCGGCCAGATCCTCAGCAAGGAAGACAAGGATATGGCAGACCTGGTAATGTCCATTATGGAAAAGGAAGGGGTTATATTTCACCTCAACTCCAAAGTGTTAAGCGCACGCAATATTGGACAGGAAAATGAAGTGGTCATTGATAAGGGTGACGGGGTGCCTTTTGCATTGAAAACAGAAACAATTCTTGTAGCCCTGGGCAGGTCTGCCAATATTAAAGACCTGGGTCTGGACGACATCAGCATGGAGTATGATTCCAAAGGGATCGATGTGGACAGCAAATTACGAACCAATCATTCTCATATATATGCAGCTGGCGATGTAAATGGTGCTTTCCAATTTACACATGCAGCTGGCTATGAAGGGGGCATTGTTGTCAGTAACGCCATTTTTCACCTACCACGAAAGGTAGATTATACATTTATGCCCTGGTGCACATTTACTTCACCCGAATTGGCCAGCATCGGTATGAACGAGAAAAGGGCAAAGGCCGAGGGAATTGAATACACCGTTTGGGAAGAAGAATTCAAAAACAACGACCGCAGCCTTGCCGAAGGTGAGGATTCAGGCAAGATTAAAATGCTTCTTGATGCCAAGGAAAAAGCTCTCGGTGTCCAGTTGATCGGACCACATGCCGGAGAACTTGTCAGCGAGTGGGTGGCAGTGTTTAACGGCGGCGTAAAATTATCCGCCCTCGCCTCGGCGGTTCATCCCTATCCGACCCTCGGTGAAATAAATAAAAGGGTTGCGGGAACATTTCTATCTGGCAAAATTTTCTCGGACAAAGTAAAGAAAGGCCTCAAATTCTTCTTTAACTTTAAGGGGCGGGCGTGTGAAATGCCTTGATTCCAATAAGTTTTTCAGTGTATAGAAGAGAAGTCATCCAGCTTAATGCCGGAAAAGATCAATAAAACTACAACAAAAACTAATATTTCCAGTTACATAAATTCGCATCTGATTACTAATCCTGCGATGCAAAAAAAGAGGATATTCATGTTAAAAAAAGAAAATTGCACATTGTACAGTGGCGGCCTTACCGGAGCTGAAAGCATGTTTGGAGAAACCGCTGAAAAGTGGGGTATTAAAGAGGTCAACTTTACTTTTCCCGGACAAAATATCTCCAGAGAAAAAAACACAGTTGTGCTTTCCGATGAAGAACTCAAACGCGGCGATATAAGTATGGAACTTGTTTCCAATATGATGCACCGTAATTATTATGAAGCTGAAAAAATACGTAAAGTTCTACAAACCATTTTTCATATGGTAAACAGCGGGCACCAGATTTTTGTTGTCGGTACCATTCAAAATGACAACACCGTCAAAGGTGGCACCGGTTGGGCAGTTGAGCTTGCCAAGCTTTTCAACCGACCAGTAAGCGTCTATGGACAAGTCCGCAAGGGGTGGTACACTTGGAAAAACGGGGTGTGGGCAGAAGATTCACCTAGAATTGAACATGAAACTTTTGTTGGCTCAGGTACCAGAAATCTCACTGAAGACGGCATAAACGCAATCAGGAAACTTTTCGAGGATTCGTTTGGAACATAACAATTCCTGATCCTGAAAAGTTTTATGGTAATGACCAAAAGAACGCCGACTCATAACATCGTTATAGGATATATCATCTGGCTTTTCGGTTTTACGGGCTCTCACAGATTCTATTACGGCAAGCCGATATCTGGTACTATCTATTTTTTCACTTTCGGACTGCTACTGATCGGGTGGATTGTGGATCTATTCCTTATTCCATCTATGGACCGCGATGCTGATCTTAAGTTCAAAGAAGGGAGAATTGATTATACAGCAGCTTGGATTCTATTAACATTTCTTGGTTTTTTTGGTATCCATCGCATGTATATTGGCAAGTGGCTGTCAGGAATAATTTATCTGCTCACTTTAGGTATACTCGGATTTGGTGTTGTTTATGATTACTGGACGTTGAACACCCAGATTACGGAAATAAACAGTTCGGTTCAGGAAGTAGCAGTATAAATTATAGAAAAGAGGAATGTTGAAACTATTGTCAGTACCGCAATTAAAATATAAATCACAAAAGATAATAGGCTAACAAATGTCGGAAGAGAAAAGAAGATTTACCCGGATCCCCTTCAGTGTTCACATCGAAATTATCAGTGATAACAATACTTACATTACTGATAAATTCGAAAATCTTGCTATCGGTGGGTGTTCAGTATCGATAAACACGGATATGCAGCCAGGCACATCATGTGATTTGAAAATATCCCTGGACCACCCCTCGGGAAATATGGAAATACATGTGAAGACTGAGGTGGTCAGAAACAGTGGCGATTCAATTGCTCTCAAGTTCGTCAAGATTGATATTGAAAGCTTAAATCATCTGAAAAACATCCTTCTTTATAATGCAGATGATCCCGAATCCATTGAAAAGGAAATCAAGGATCATCCGGGTTTGCTATAGTACTCATTGAGTTAGCTTGAAAAACACTTTCCTGAGTAATTGACCATGAAAGCCGGTCACTGGTATACATACATCCTCCTTTGCCGTGATAGTAGCCTTTATACAGGAATTACTAATAACCTGAAAAAACGACTTGAAGCGCACAACAAAGGTAATAGCGGAGCGAGATATACTCGCGTCCGACGTCCAGTTAGCCTAGTTTATAAAGAGTGTTACTCTTCGCGTTCGGAAGCGGCCAAGCGGGAATATCGCATAAAACAAATGTCAGTTGCGGAAAAACAGAACTTGATTGATATTCAGGCAGCGACTTCTGGAGGTTGTACTGAATAAGTGATAATGATTGATGAATATTTGTCCCTATTTAATCCCGAACTGTTTACTCTGCACATTCAACACAAAAACTACTTTCCGGCATGACCATAATCCGGCGCAAAGGGATGGGCTCACCACACTCCATGCAGGTCCCAAAGTCCGGATTATCAATATTTGCAAGGGCATATTTAAGTTTTGCCAGCTTGTTCCTGGCCGAATTGAGAGCAGCCTCGTTAATGCTTTTTGCACCTATTGCTTCCATGCGGGACAGCCTGCCAATGGCGTTGTCCGGGGCAATTGGCTTGGTGAGTTCCTTGAGGGAAACTATATCCTTTTCCGTATCGATAATTACCGATTTTATTTTTTCCCTTAGTTGTTCTTTTTCTGTAGATTCCATCATGCCAGTTAGCGTATCATGCAGGAGTATAATAACAAGTATTCTTTGTAGGACTATTTATAGCTGAAATGAGTCATAATAAAGAAATCATTATAAAAACGGAGTCTATACGCCTTTCGCAGTTTCTGAAACTGGCTAATGCAGTGCAGGATGGTGTTGAGGCAAAGTTCTGTATCCAGGACGGGGAGGTTCTGGTAAACGGCGAGATTGACACCCGTCGGGGCCGCAAACTTAGATGCGGGGATTTGGTTGAGTTTGCTGGCAGAATTTACAAAGTATCGAGTGATGACTGATAATTAATTGAAATTATCGTTTGTAATTTTATTACTTCGCGCTATATAAAAAATAACGCCTTAAAATAGATAGGGAGATTCGAAGAAAAGTGCAGATTTGTCAAAAGTATTCTTGCCCTTTTTTACATTTAGTCTTTCAGTATTAAATATTCATTTTTCATTTTTGCAGACCTGCCCCCCAAGGATATCTGAACGGAGATCAGAGGATGGAAAAAAGCAAGTCGGACATACTGATTAAGGAACTGAAACCATTCGCCAAAGCGAAAAACCCAATCAATGTCAGCCACCTGGAAAAAATACGATATTTCACAGATATTTTCCCTGAAAAGGAACTCTGGTCTGTGTTAGTTCGTCTTTCTAAAAAAGATTTAATTACTCACGAGGAGGATATCCCTTACTTAGAACAAAAAGATTATAAGGAAGGAGATAAACTTATAACAAAAGGACTTTTTGATCAGACACTCTTCTGGCTACTGTCCGGACATCTCCACATCGTAACATCAATTAAAGACCATACAAATACAATTCATGAGTCAAAGGCTGGAGAATGCATTGGCGAACTCTCAGTAATAAGGGGTTCTATGCGGACTGCAGATGTGTTGGCAGGTGAAGGTGGAGCCAGCGTACTTCAGCTGGACTGGTCGATTATCGAGCGCAGTCCGGAGCTGGGCAAGGACCTCTACCATCTGATTGCTCTCCATCTCGCTGATAAACTTGACAAAGCATATGGCAGACAGATTAAGATCATTACCAATTCAATTAACATGGTTCACACAAAAGCTGCTGACCTGATCAAGAAAAACAAGAAGCTTGAAAAAATACTATATGAAAGCAGCATAGATTATAAACCCGAATCACAAACTGAGCAGAGTGAATCACTTATTGATGACCTGGCTAAAATCATAGAAAGCTTATCTCATATGGAAGTTCAAGAAGGCGAAGGACGATTTGATCTTCTTGGAATTATATAGTTATCAAAGGATCACCTGTATATTGGCCCACTGTACATCATAATACTATTTTCATGCCTTATTATTGACCGGACGGCATGGGAAATGAATTACATTTTGCCAGGGATCCCCAGGTTGTCAATTTCTTCTCCAGGCATGACATCATTTTACTAGACTGAATATTTAATGTTATTATCAAAGTTATTTATAAAATAATTGATTTAGACAGCCAATTTATAGCCCTCCGCCCCTACCAGACTTTCCATGCCATTAAAATAAAGCCCACCGAATTCATTGGAGCAATGTGGGCATCCCCGTAACCATAACACATGATGACGATACCTGTTCTTCGCCAGTTTTCTTGCAACCCACTGGCTGCTGCAACACTCAAAACAGTATAGCAGGGTCCATTCATCATGCATTAACGCCTGAACACAATCATGGCAGACGGGAACTATCAGTTCCCGGGCTGCTACTTCCTGAACATCATTCTCACTGTATCCGAACGGCATAACAATATAATTCACCGCCTGATAATCCTCCGGATGGGTATCCGGACCATGATTCAGCTCACAGTGTGATTCAGCAAGGTCTGCCATCAATGCAAGTCTGTCGATTTCATTCATAATTGCCACCAGGTCTGTTTTCTCTTGTCCATTCCCAATTCACGGAAAAGGGAAAGTTGTCGTCCCTCAAACATTCCCAGTTTAAAGGGACCCGCACATCGTTTTATAATTGTCACATTCTCGCCGGCAGTTAAACGGGCATGCCTCACGCATAAACCACTTCTTTTCCGGGCACCAGTACCTGTCTTTATAAGGTTCGTTACATCCGTTTCCTGAAATTTTCGGTCGATTCATCGTGCCATAGCGCACCTCATTTCTTTCAATGCTAAACTGCCAGACTGTTCCGTTTTTTTTTCGATTATTTTTTTTCATTGTATGAGTGCCACATGCATTGATATAGTCTAATTAACCTGTCTGTTTAATATTTTCTCAAGCACTGCCACCACCTCATCAGAGTTCTGATCCGCATAGGTGGTAAAACGCGGATACAAGTCAAGAGCATTGCTGCTGGCTTCCTCATCCCTTTCCGGGAGAACGAGAATAATTCGAAGGCTGGTAAGCAAATCTCCAATAGTAAGGATGTCAGAAAACTCCTCGAGTGTACCTGGAACAAGAACTGCGGCAGCCAGGTCATGAACCGGACGACACAGACGTTCAGAAAGTCCTCCAACGTTGTGCATTATCTCAATCTGCTCCCTATTCACCACTGACTCCATGGCTTTTTGCAGCCTTTCTCCGATCACACTTTTTTCTCCCGCAAAGAAAAGTACCTTCAATTCTTCCCTTCCTTCTATTGATGAAAAAGAGTGTCATTCCGGTTTCCTCAGTAAATATAAATAGCTAACACTCTAGGTACGTATGTTTGGTATTGTAGTCGCAAGATATACGCCATTTAAGACAAAAAAAGTTAAATATATGAAATTACAGTTACTTAGCAGTAAGGGAGGAAGGTTGGAGACTGGGATACGGGGTGGCCGAAATGTTCAGAGCAGCGTACACATGTTCACAAAAGTGAACATGTGTACAGTGTAGCGAACACTTGCAGTGATCGATACCTGTGTGCAGATCTAATTGGAATTATTTATAAATATAAGATTATTACATGAATTATTTGTGGAATAAACAATGAACTCCTACACCTCTCAAGGTGTAAAAAGAGTGTTTTATGTGTTCTTTGATCTGCGGGAAGAAATAACAAGGCAAAACTAACCCCAACCCGTTCTGGAAATACCGTGCTTTTTTAAAGTAGCATACAGCCAGGTCCTGCCCAGGCCGGATATGCGGCAAGCCTCAGAAATGTTTCCCCTGGTGTGGGTCAAAAGGTCCTTAAAGTACTTTTTTTCCGGACCGGCCAGAATATTATCCCGAAACTCCCTGTACGGAAGAAAAGCTTCTGAACTTGAATCTCCAGAAGTATTTTTTTCCGCATCGGTTTCCGGAATATCTTCTACAACCGAAGCCCGTGCCATCTTAACGCGAATATGAGTCGGCAGATGCTTAATATAAAGTACTGGTTCATCCTGCGCCTCGCTTATAGCGCTTTCCAGAGTATTGATTAGCTCCCTGATATTCCCGGGCCATTCATAGGCGGAAAGGGCCTGGAAGAAGTCAGCTGCGAATCCTTTTGTTTTTGTACCGTATCGCTCGCATATCCTGTTTGTGTGATATACGGTCAGTTCTTTAATATCTTCAGGCCTCTGTCTGATCGGAGGCAACTCAACAATAATTGACTGCAGTCTGTAGAGGAGATCTTTTCTAAACTCGCCTGCCTCTGCCATTTCCTCGAGACCCCTGTTGGTTGCGGCAATCAGTCTGAAGTTGCTTTGCACTTCTTTACCGCCTCCTACAGGGCGAAATTTCCTCTCCTGCAAAACTCTCAGGAATGCTTTCTGTAGGTTAAGACTGAGTTCACCAATTTCATCAAGAAAAAGTGTACCGCCATCCGCCTTCATGATTAATCCATCACGGGTCCTATCGGCACCGGTAAAAGCTCCTTTTTCATGCCCGAATAAGGAGCTTTCAATCAAAGTTTCTGGCAGGGCAGCGCAGTCAACAACAATGAATTTTTCATCGGCCAGCGCACTATTGGCCTGAATAGCCTTGGCAAAAACTTCTTTTCCGGTTCCCGTCTCACCGATAATCAACACATTGGCATCGCTGTTTGCTGCCCGGGCCAGATCATCAATACATGCCCGCATAGCCGGACTGCTTCCGACAATGCCTTTCAATTTCAGGGGAACCGCAGGTTTACGGGCTTCCTTCATACTGTCCCTGTACTGAAACACCCTGCTGAGTGGAAGAACGATGCTTTTGGGGGACAGCGGTTTCTGAAGATAGTCCCAGGCACCACTCTTTATCGCTACTTCAGCACCATCCGATGTACCCGCACCGGTTATAATTATTACTTCAGGGGCGGAAGTCGTCTCCTTTATTTTCGGTAGAGCCTCAAGTCCATTTCCGTCCGGCATAAAAACATCCAGGAAGACAACATCATATCCCCCGGAACGAGCCATTTGCAGACCTCCCTCAAGGGTTACAGAATACGCTGCATCGTGACCCATATTTTTCACCAGGTCTACCATCATAATACACATCCCCTGGTCGTCATCTATGATCAATACGTTTGCCATACAGTCTCCACTGCCTTTCTATTTTTTTTCATCAAGCACCTTGCGCACTAACCTGGCAAGGTCCACGGCCCCGACCGGTTTAATTACATACTCTCTGATCCCCAAGGCCTTTGCCGACTCCTCCGTTACCGACTTGCTGAATCCCGTGCAGAGGATGATAGGAATATCGGGACGTATTGCTAATATTTCACGGGTCAGATCAGTTCCCTTCAGCTTGGGCATAACCTGGTCTGTAATCACCAGGTCAAATTTATCAGGATGCTCGCTGAACTTTTCCAGAGCTTCAAGACTGTTGGTAACTGCAACCACCTGATAACCAAGGTTTTCCAGCACACCTCTACTGAAATCTACCAGGGTCTGCTCATCATCCACAAAGAGAACCTGCTCCAGTCCGGAAGTCACTTCAGTAAGTGGTGCCTTTGCTTCTCCCTCTTCGATCAAATCAAAATCTGTTTTTGGCAGATAAACCTGAAAAACTGAACCGATCCCCACACCGCTCTCAACAGTTATCGTACCACCGTGGTTCCTGATTATCCCCTGCACAACGGCAAGGCCCATGCCCGTTCCTTCACCAGGTTCCTTAGTTGTAAAATATGGATCAAACACCCTATCCATAATTTCCTGCTCCATGCCGGTCCCGGTATCACCCACTGTAATTCTTATATATGCCCCTGGCGTCACTCCCAGTAACATACCGGAGATATCCGAACTGATACCCTGTTCTTCAACATTGATCGATAGCGTACCGCCTTTTTCCTCCAAAGCATGTATGGCGTTTGTGCAAAGGTTCATAAGTACTTGGTGCAACTGGGTGGGATCGGCCATAACCGCAGCTGTTTCACACCTCATATTATATCGTATTTCTATGCCGGGCGGTAAAATTGCAGCTATAAAACTGAGGACTTCTCTAATAAGCGGCTCAATAAGCACAGGTGTTTTTTTCTGCTTGGTTCGCCGGCTGAAAGTAAGAATCTGCTGTACAAGCTCCTTTGCCCGATATGCAGCCCGTATCACTTCTGCGACTTTGGGTCGGATCGGGCTCTCTTCAGCGATATCAAACATCTCTATCATCTCTGCATAGCCGATTATGGTACCCAGGATATTATTAAAGTCGTGGGCAATGCCCCCGGCAAGTGTACCGATGGCCTCACTTTTCTGGATTTGAACCATGTCCTGCTCAGACTTTTTACGATCAGTTATGTCCCTGTCGAAGGCCAGAATATATTTCTTGTTTCCGAATTCAAGCAGCCCGGCGCTGAATTCAATCGGGAATACAGTCCCATCTTTCCGCTTGTGGCTCATTTCTCCCTTTATCCACTCTCCAGCCAAGATTCTCCTGATCAGGTCCGGCGTATCCTTAGCAGCTTCCGGAGTATCAAGGTCCATGATGTTAAGGGAAAGAATTTCGTCGAAAGAATACCCGTGCATGTCTGCAGCTGCCTGATTCGTGCTGATAATTTTGCCGGTGTCCTCTCCTTCCGCCTCCAGCAGGAAGACTGCATCTTTGGCCTTTTCAATCAACATTCGATAAAGTTTTTCGCTCTCCTGCAGGCTTTCCTCGGCTTGCAAGCGCTCTTTAATCTCCAACTGCAAAAGCCTGTTGGTCTCCTCGACTTCGACTATGCGCTCCTGAACCTTTTGTTCAAGTTCGGAACGGTGCCTCTCCAATTCCTTTTCCACATGCTTGTGGGCAGTAATATCCATTACCACTGTCAAAACACCCACCACTTTTCCTTCCGCGGACTTCATCGGAAAACAGTTCCTGAGCCAGTAATGCTCACGCTCAGGGTCAGCGGCCGTTGTCCCCTTGACCACGTGATTCAACACCGGCTTACCGGATTCAATTACCAGCTGGAATATCGGTACCAATTTGTCGGCAATGTCAGGAACCACTTCGGATGGCGTGTGCCCAATATGCTCTTCAACTGTTTTACCATTCATTTCCGCCATATAATCGTTTATGCGGACAAAACGCAGATCATTATCGACGTAACCCAAACCGATCGGAGTGTTTTTGTAGATATTTTCCAGCTCGGCAAGCTGTTCCCGCGCCTGATGTTCACTTTGCATCAGTGCTGTTTCTGCTCGACGCCGCCGAAGAATATTTACATAAAGGCTTGCAACAAGTGCGAGCAGGCCTGTAAATGCAAGTGATACAGTCCACACCGTTTTCCTATAACTGTAATAAAACGACTTCGGCTCATTGAGAATGACACTTCTATCTGGTATGGCCGATAAAGAAATTCCAAAACGTTTCAGTTGTGCATAATCGAACATGACGGTGTTCGGACTTCTCCTCTGAACCGGTATTGACTCTGTGGGTTCTCCCTTGAGAATTCTCAGCGCCATACTTCCGGCGTTCTTACCTTGCAGTCGCCCGTTTACTACAACACCGCCGAGAATTCCATTTCCTACCAGGATGTCCCAGGCAGAATAAACTGGACGATCAGTACTTTGTGTAATCAGATTACGAATCTCATCCCTGGAAAAAGCTTTCCCCTCACCGTCAAGATAAAATGAGAGGAAGAGAACAACCGTATCATCGGGTAGACGGCTAAGCTCCTCGCGAAGATTTTCAGCTGAAAGGTTAACAAGCTCGATAAATTCAACAGAACTGTTGAAGTTTTCATACAGCATGCGTATTCGCTCAAGGTTAATACGGCCTGTTTTTGTGCTGTCGCTGATAACAGCAACCTGTTTAGTGCGAGGGTGTATTTTCAGGGCCAGCTCCACCGTACCCTTCAGGTCGGGCTCCTCTGCAATCCCAGTAATATCTTTATGGCCACTGATGAGCTCGTCACTAAAGTTGTCTACGGCGCAAAAAACAACCGGTACTTCAGGTAGAAGCAGTTGACGGCGATCCAGCAGAAATTCCAGAGCGTGGTTATCCGAGACAATCACTACATCAAACTCTTCATGAAGTTTTTCCCTGTAAAGTTCCTCAAGAGCAGGGAATATTTCATCGGTGGTGTGGCGTTTACTGTCCATGTATTCATATGACAGTTCAACGTCCACGTCCGCTTCCTCGAACACAGATTCGATACCTGTCATTATGTTATCGGACCAGGTGAATCCCTTGTGGTAGGAATTAAGAATTAATATTTTCTTAGGGTAAAAACCCGCGGGTTCTTCACCAAATGTGGGGCAAGGGAGGGAAAACAGGCAGAAAAGAAGAACAATCACCCTGAGAAAAGGTTTGCAAAAAACTTTACGAAAAAGGGATAAAACAAAGCTCGTCACGATAACTCCGCCATTATTATTAGCCTTATTCTGTTATGTTCGCTAACTTGAACATCTGGGCTTCCTGCAGATATTTTATTGCAAAAACCGTATCATCTCTGGTGATTTCACAAATTTGTACAAACCAGGAAGTGGGCGACACTAAGCTAAATAAACTCTCTGGGATTTGGTTATAATCTTGAGGCAAATATTAAAAAATCTGCCAGCTCTCTCTGTGACATTGATAAACGAAAAAAATCAATCATTTCCCATCTCACTTCAGGTGATTCTTCACAGACCGGCTCGCAATAATATTGGCCCTCGTCACGTATTCTTCATGATTTCTATCAATATCATTGAGTTTGTAATGATAATTGACCATGAAACCATACGAAAGTTTTTTACCATTTTCCGATACATCGGCCAACCAGTTCACCCGTTCGAGCATAGCACCGTTTGTCAGATGAAAATGGGTTACAGGATCAAGAGCCCTCTGCTCCTTACGTTCTTCCAGCAGGTAATGTGCGCAAAGCCTGGTAAGAATTGGTTTGACAACTTCAACTGCCTCATGATCATCGTACCAGTCACTTGCTAGAGTTTTTTGCAATTGATCACCGGCATCTTCACATCCATATTTATCCTTGATCTTTTCAATTTCTCTGGGCAGCATTAAACTATTTTCAGTAACGGAAAGTTTTTGGTCCAACCATTTTCTAAAACCCGGTACGGGGGATAATGTAGCAAATTGCTTTAACTCTCCAAATTCATTGGAAAGTTTCTGCACCACTGTTTTTATCAAAAAATTCCCTAAACTTATACCGGCCAGTCCAGGCTGCGTATTTGAGATCGAGTAAAATATGGCCGTATTGGCATGCCGTGGATCGATTCTATCATCCTCTTTATTGAGCAGATCCTGAATGTTATCACTGAGCTTATTTACCAGGGCCACTTCAACAAAAATCAATGGTTCGGAGATCATTTTGTTATGAAAAAAAGCATAGCACAACCGGTCCGAATCTAGCCTGGCGCGCAGATCGTCCCAAGAACGGATTTCATGAACCGCCTCATATTCAATAAGTTTTTCCAGAAGCGCAGCTGGTGAGTTCCAAGTAATCTCCTGAAGATCAAGGAGACCAATATCAAACCATGCGGCCAGTATCTCCTTAATATCAAAAGACAATTTATACAATCCCGGATTCCCTTTACACTTTGCCAGAATTGCAGCACGCATATCTATCAGAAGTTTCAAGCCGTTTGGCAGGGATGAAAACTGTTTGAGTAGAATAATTCTGGGTGGTGTGAGTGAGCTTTTCAGATCTATTTCGGCATGAATTGATTCCTGCTGGTTTTGAGTATTTTCCAGAGTCTTGACTTTGTCCGCTAGTTCCTGCCTGTCTATATCAAAATCATTGGCAAGAATTTCATGAAACATATCCTGTCCCTTTTTGGTAAGGTTTAGATAAGCAGTGCCAAGTTCAACCGTCCGTGTCCTGGCAGAAACGTCACCGCCTTTTGCATATATACACTCATGGATGAGATTCTTAAGATATTCTCTCTGCTCATAACGCGGATCCAGCCCTTCCCTTCTGGACAGGGTTTTTCTGGCCATGCCGATAATGCCGTCCCAAGCCTTTCTGAACTCACCCCTGCTCAACCTGTCGAAAATATCAAACGACTTTTCGTGTTCTTCATCATACATATCAACCATTTTGCACCCTTTTGTAGCAACAAATTTTCATCTCTCAGAAACCGCTATTTTGATATCAAAATTAAATATCTTGTAATGAGTGCTAATTTACTGTGCAACTTCATTCTTTCTAAAATGCAACGTTTTTTCTATCAAAGTGCATACTTTGTTGTTCTCATCCCGCATCTCAACCTGATATGAACGGTTAGTTTTTCCATCCTTATCCAGTGTGTTCCGAATAATTTCAAGTTCTTCATCATCAACCTGGAAATCGGCATGCAAAGTTGACCTCCCTGGTCTCTTGTATTTAATTGTTGCAGACTTATCCCAAAGAATATAACCCGGGCCCAGTAATTTAATAAACATTACCATATAAACAGGATCAACAGCGCCGTATATGCATCCGCCAAATATTGTCCCCACATAGTTTCTTGTTTTCCAGTTTAGAGGGACTTTAATACGAACCTTTTTAAGATCACTGGAAATATACGTTATACGACCCCCTGTTCTTCTTAATGCCGGGAAAAGATTAAAACCCCAGCGCATTAGACGTGTTTTATGAGATTCACTCATTTTAATTCCCATAAACTTCATAAGACGTGATTACTACATCAGCCGCTTCATCCCTAAGTGGGATAAGCGCCTGATACTTTTCTGATTGATACCACGCGTTGAGAGTGGTTTGATCAGGAAAATCGATGACTACGAGAAGATCGTGTCCATGTTTACCAGTAAGAACAGCTGCAAGCTGACCTCGGAAAATAATCTTAGATTCAAAATGAGCAAGTGATTCCTGAACACCAGCCACATACTCCTGCCAAAGTTGATCATCCTTTACCGTGATGTGGCCTACAAGATATGCAGACATTTGTCACTCCAATAATTTATAGGGTTAGAGTTTTACACAAATAGATATGCCCGGTACAACGCTCGCCTATTAAAAACCCATCTCCCCTGGTATCCTCAGCGGTCGCTGTCCAGTTGTTCATTTTATTGATTCGATTATCGCTTTTGCGACCTTATTCCTTTCTAAAAGACTCATGAATACCAGTAAAGAAATACCAGCTGTAATTAGAGCAATTTCTATAAAATAATTATTTAAGAAAAGTGCACCCGGTGATGCAATGCAAAACACAGCAAACCCTAACAGAACAACAAATAACCTCCAAATCAGACTACCTGATTTAATAATAACTTCCGAGCCTGCATCAGTTTCTTCAAATGTTATTTTATACCTGGTAGGGAAAGATCGTCGCAAAAGAGGATTTGACTTTATTACTACCCTTAATGACTTATCTTTTTTGGATGTTTCTAAAAAGGCTTCAGAAAAAATAAATTTATTTCGTATAGCTCGATCAAAATATTCTTCAATCAAGACTCGTGTGTATTGAGGGCCATGTGTTGAAAGAACTTTTTTTGACAAACTAAACATCAAATATCACGAATTTATACTTGCTCAAATGAAGCTCGTTCAAGTGATTACTTAATAAGGCTCTATTTCTATATAACGCTATAGAATAAAATTACAAAGGGAAAGTAAAGTGTTCAGTGGTGTGTAATGAAGAATATAGAATTCAGAAGGCTAAAGACCAGAAAATTTCAGTTATTTACCTAAACTATTTGTTGACAATAAAGGGCTGTTTCAGGTTTTAGGAAAGAATAAATTTTGAAAATGAAGAGCATACTGATGACTACTCGCCGAACAGAATCGATGAGAGTATTTGTCCTTTTAGAATGATTCGATCATACCGCAATTTGACCGATAGCCTATCTTACAGATAACAGCAATGGGAAGCCGGAAATTGGTATCTGAGAGGAAATCAGATTCAGATTCCATCTGATAAGATTATGAATAAGATTTTCCCCTTGTCAAGGCCGCGTTAATAATTATGCTGGTGCTCCCTGTACCCTTGAAAGGTGTTCACCTTTTCTGGATACGATCCCGAATCGTTGTTTAATACGATCACCGTGCTTTACACTTCCGCCACGTATCACCTTAGAAAAAAGTCCCTCTTTGGGCATAATGCAGTCACCTGTTGCCTTTTTGATGGCGCAGCCGTCATTATGGCATTTTTTTCCGATCTGGGTAATTTCCAGAATCACTGTATCACCCAAATGCAGACGGTCGCCAACCTGAATGGCTGAAAGATCCATGCCACGGGTAATGATGTTTTCTGCAAAGGCACCGTCACGAAGTCCGGGAAGTTTCTTTTTAACATTGTCGATACTCTCGCCGGCCAGGAGCGACACCTGACGGTGCCATTTACCCCCGTGAGCATCACCGGCAATTCCCCATTCCACTACAAAAATACCGATATCCACCGCTTTTTTTACTATTCCCTTTTTTTTGCTTATGCAAATTGCTTCTACTGTGGCCATGTCAATTCCTCCATGGAAATAAATAGACTTCATGCCAGCTCCCTTCAGGGATAAATTTCCCGGGCTCCATAATAATGAATCCATCGGCTCGGGCAATTGATCCGAGCATGTGCGACCCCTGTTTTGCCAGAACTTCGGCAATTATAAAACCGCTTTCTTCCTTCTTTACGCCGATACGCATAAAATTGGTCCGCCCCCCACTGTTTCTGACGGAGTTGTCAAACCGGGCCTTTGCCGTTCGCCAGGAAAAGTTCCTCCCCTGCATGCTGCGGAGGAGTGGCTGGATATAATACATGAAACACATAAAACCGGAGACCGGATTACCAGGCAGACCAAAAAGCAGGCAGTCATCCTTGCGTGCGAAGAACAGAGGCTTACCCGGTTTTTGCTTGACACGCCAGAATAATTCGACAAAGCCGCATTCACGGACTGCCTCTTTTACATGATCATGCTCTCCCACAGAAACGCCGCCCGTGACAATGATAACCCCAGATTTATTTGTTGATTTCCTAATGGATGCTACGGTATCTGCAAGAGTATCCCCCGTGTAATGCCTGGCTACAACCTTTCCACCCGCCTGTCGTACAGCGGCAGTCAGCATGATGGAGTTGGAATCCCGGATCTGATGCGGAGCAACGGATTCGCCGGGAGCAGCCAGTTCCGTACCGGTGACCACCAGTGAGACTTGAGGCGGGTCATAAACTGCCACTTCAGTAATACCGACCGACGTCAACAACCCTAACTGAGGAGCCTGTAAGGCTGTTCCCTGGGGCAATAACAACTCCCCGACATTAAACTCTTCACCTGCCCTTCTAATATCCTGCCCTTTTTTTCGGACCTGCATTACTGTTACCCGGTCATCTTCGGTTCGGGTATCTTCTACCCGAACAACTGTATCCGTACCTTTGGGAAGCATGGCACCGGTGCTGATTCTGATTGCCTGGCCGGACTGACACTTGCATGAAAAGGGAATTCCAGCCTGGCTTTCGCCGGCAATTACAAGTGTAATTGGGACACCTCCGGCAACGGGCCCTACATCCTCCCATCGTACCGCAAAACCATCCATGGCACTGTTGGTATAGCGAGGAGATGGCTCCGGCGCCAAAATATCCACGGCGAGTCGTTTCCCAAGTGCATCAAGCAAAGGCAGTTTTGCAACCATAGGAGATGGGTGATTATCCCGGATAATCTGAAGCGCTTCCCATATTTCGATCATGTTATGTTTTCTTTTTGCGCTTCCCGGACTTTCGGTTCTCTTTCCGATGCCCGTCCACGTTTGGTAATCCTTAACAAATTGAGATGATTGATGTATTTCATTCATGGTGTGTTCCTTTTTCTTACATCATGGTTATGGCGATTTTTCTGCCTAGAAAAAAGATTGCTACTACGAGCACTGTGCCAAGAATTCTTTGCATTGTACGAGGTTCAAAACGCCCGGCCCCTAATATGGAACCTGCCAAACCGCCGATCACCGCTCCTATTACCAAAGGTATGTAGGGATAAAGATCTATGCTGTTGTACTGTACACGGGCTGCCAGTCCTGCCACAGAATTGACCCAGATGAAAAAAGCACCACATGCTGCAGCCTCTTTTGCTGTGCCCAGCCCTAAGAGGATA
The DNA here is from genome assembly GCA_945787325.1 of uncultured Desulfobulbaceae bacterium. GTDB lineage: Bacteria > Desulfobacterota > Desulfobulbia > Desulfobulbales > BM004 > CALZHP01. The sequence continues at coordinate 4,257 of CALZHP010000009.1, read as the reverse complement.
ATAAGCGGCACAAGATACACTCCACCGCCAATGCCGGCGATACCGGCTATTAGTCCAAGAACAGCTCCACATCCAAGCGCCAGAAAAAACTTACCCCGACCATCAAGCGATAACGGCTTTGTTTTTTTGGGAAAATAGACGCGCAAGGCTGCAAAAATCAGAGAAACTAACAACACCATATAAAAGAGAATCTTCGGCATGTGCAGCATACCCCCTACATATGCCATCGGAATGGAGGTGACCAGAAATGGTGCAATAAGACGCAGACGGCCATGCCTCTGAGACAAAAAAATGATACTACCAACCGTTGTTACCAATACATTAAGGGTCAGTGACACCATGGGGATGGTTGTAATCCCTGCCCCGAATATTGCCAGCAGGGCGGTATAGGAAGACCCGCCGCCCAGGCCGACCGATGCATAGAAAAATGCAACAATGGCAAAAATGAATGCAAGCAGAAAAATTGAAATGGTAAGGTCGGACATACTATCACCCCCCAATCATTGCCATCGACGGCTCACTTGCCCGACTGGAAAAACGTTCTGCCTCGTGTCCGTTTGCAAAACGTTTCTGCACACAGTTGATAATTGCCTTCCTGATCTCGTAATCACCAGCTCCATCTCGCAGCAGTTTCTTCAAGTCAAGGGCACCATTGTCATATAGGCAGGTCTTCAACATGCCTGAGGGGGTAATGCGCACCTTGTTACATCTTTGGCAGAATAATCTTGAATAGCCTTGAATAATCCCGAGGTTTCCTTTGAAGTCCGGCATAGTGAAGATGCGGGCGGTAGTCGGTATATCTACATTGCATTCTTCAATTTCAGGGAAAATTCTTTTCAGCCGTAATGACAAATTGCCGTTTTTAAGCCTCGCCGTTCGAACTGTTCCTGAAAACGGCATTCTTTCGATAAATCGTAAGGTAATAGGAAAATCCCGGGCCAATCCTGCCAGCTGGATAATTTCATCATCACTTGTGTCTTCAAGAACAACACTGTTAATTTTAAGTGGGGTACCCCGCGCAAGGGCACCGTGAACAGTTTGCAGGACAGAATCAAGGTAATCACGTCTGGTTATCTCCCGGAATCTATTATGATCGAGGGTGTCAAGACTGACATTAATGCCGTCAAGGCCAATCGCTGCAAGTTCATCCAGGTATCGTGAAGTTTTCACTCCGTTTGTAGTGATATGAAGATGCTGTACTCTATCAATCCTCCTCAGCCTTACCAGAAATGGCATGCAGCCCCGCCTTGAAAACGGTTCACCACCTGTCACCCGCACCTTTTTAATGCCAAGATCGCAAAAAATAGCTACAAGACGTTCCAGTTCTTCAAAGCTGAGTATTTCTTTGTGGGGGATGAAGGGAACACCATCTTCCGGACGGCAATAGCGGCATCGCAGATTACAGCGGTCGGTAATAGCCAGTCGCAGGTAGGTAATGCGGCGACCCTGCAAATCAACGAGGTTACCAGTCTTTTGGTGGATTACCGGACTGGCATAAGGGGTATGGTGCTTATTATGATTTTTTATCATATAACGCTCCTTTCCAAACACGGGAGGCAAAACCGTTTCCAGAGCTGCCCTATCGGCCGCAGACCATATCTGTAAGCTACCCAGTGATCGCTTACGAATTGTTGATTTTGACGTAGGTCTTTTGGCTCGGAGTTTTTTAATTAATTAACCAATTAAATTCTCTTACGCATCAGGCTTTGTAGTCTCATCAACCTCCTTTATTCCTTTTTTAAATGAGCTTATGCCTTTGCCAAGGCCGGAACCAATCTCCGGCAATTTACTACCGCCGAAAATCAGAAAAGCAATGGCCATGATAATCAGTAATTCAGGAGTTCCTAAACCTAACATTTTCTTTACCTCAAAACTTATTGTTCTTCTTTTTTACTATATTCTTCAGACTTCAATTATTACTGCTAATTATCTCTCCTTTCGTTTTCAGTTATACATTCGTCTATTTCTTCAACTTCTAATGCAATAAATTTCTTTGTAATATCAGCCAGATCACCGTAGAAAGACATTTCTGCCTGGGAAATAATTTTATCACAAAAATCCGGGATCCATTTTATGAGGTGCTCACAAATAAATTTCTTTTCCATTTTTTGGCAATAATGAACACCTTCCCAATCTTTTTCTTCAATAGCCTGTGCCTCTCGACCGGCTGCCTCTTTCATAAATTCAAGTTCAACACTGATATGATCAGGCATGCCGGTATATTCCTGCTTATATTCAAGACCGGCGGTCTCAATAAACTTCTTAACATCAACTGTTGAACCACCCCAGTGAGCTCCCCAATCTCCATCATCCCTTTGGTGGTGAATTGATTCGTGGGGGGAAATGTGTTTGTCCGGACCTAAAAACAGTCGACAGTATTCTACGGCAAGGTCCTCGAGGAGTTGGTCCTGGTCTTTTTGGGAGAAAATGTCATATCGGATCCCCATTTCAGACAAAACCTCTTGTATGCCCGGGTCCTTTATTTGGCTGAGGCGTTCAGCATTGATTTCTTCCCGGAACAGTGCCGAAAGAAATCCATAAATATTACTCCGTGTCCTTGCTCCTTCAGCCTTTTCCTGCGCTTCTAAATCAGTCATGTCTGTACCTCGCATTATATTTTAGTGCCCTAGTAATAATTTTCTCGAAATCGAAGTTTATACCCTGCTTTTTAGGGTGCTTATCTGTTGTTCTTTGACAGAAATTATTATGTTAAGGCATTTACACCCCTTAAGGGTACTGAAAATAGTCCAGCTCAGCTGGGTTACTCCTTAAGCAGATCTATCAGGTCTTCAAAATTATTCATGGCGGAGTCAAGAAGCACTATGGAATACTTATAATTATGGACACCTCCGCCATATTCAACCAGACGCAGATTTTTTTGCCCCTTTCGCAACATCCCTTTTGCCTGATTTAACTTCTCCATGGGTACCATGTCCTCTGCAGCCTTAATGGCTTGATCTGCTGCTTTTTCTATTTCCAGGGCATACTCCAGTTCTTCCTTGATCCTGTCTTTCCATACCTCAAGCATGCCGTAGTGTTTTTCAGTATGACAGGCAACGCATGCTTCAGCAGATCCATGGAGTACTTTTTCACCCTTTATAAACCGTTTCTCAGTATGACAGCCAATACAGTTGGTCTTCACATCATACATCAGGCCGGGAACATTCATTGCCCCTTGCCGTTCTTTGCCGAGTAGAAGCTGTTTCTGGTAATTATGATGGTTGGGATGACAAACAAAACAGGCCTCTCGTACAGGGTCCAGGAAATCAATCTGTTCATGCCTTATTGGCCGGTGACAATCAAAACACCCGGCGTTCTGCTCCTCAATATGTTTCTGGTGCAACAATTCCATGTCATCCGCATTTGCTAATATTTCTGGCGTATTGTGACAGTTGACGCATTCTTCTTCCTTTATCTCGCCATTGCCATGGACAAGTTCATAATGGCAGCTTTGACAATCCACATTTGCCTCTGCAAGGCTTTGATGGGTAACGGGTTTTTCTCCCGGCTTTACCTCTTTCTTTTGTCTTTGCAGCGGTTTTGTCGGTATGGTATGACAGAGTGAGCATTTTCCCTGGTCCTGATTAAATCCCATATTCATAAAATGACAGAGAAAACAAGCTTCCTTGGGTACCTCCAGATGTTTGCCGGCGGAAAGATGCTGGTGGCATGAATCGCAGTGAAGCGTCTGCCCTTCAATAGTGTTTTCAAAATGAGTTTTATGGATATAGAGAGCCTTTTCGCCAAAAACATATTTTTTTTCGTCCAGTTTTGCTCCTGGATGACAATTGTTTGTCATGCAGTTTGAGTCATTAACCGATAGCGGTTTTCGAGCGCTTCTACTCTTTGTGTAAGTGGATACATATGTATAGAGTTGTCCCAGGCCCTTGAATTTCGCACCGAATGAGGAGCTCCCTCCGGAGGGGGAGTAATGACATTCTATACATTTGACCTCATTATGTGTTCCTGAGGCCCAGCTATTGTAGTATCTTTTCATCATGTGGCATGATCCGCAAAATGAAGGGCGGGATGTATGAAAATCTGCAGTAAATAAAGCTGCGATTACCACAGCAAATACAATTAAAATTGAAAGCAGAATTTTCAGTTTCACTTGTAAGTATCACCGCCCATGAAACCTTTTCCGTTAATCGTTTTTTATCCTTAATAATACTGCTCCCTTCCCCGTTCCTTTGTTGTGAACGGGGAAGAGGCAGGTTGAATTAATTAGGCTTTGGCTACTTGCACCACGGTATCCAT